>JBKHVY010000249.1:0-3146 GCA_046569805.1 Bacteriovoracia bacterium
GGGCCCGCTCGCGGCCGGCGAAGAAGCTTGCGCTCCTGCACTTCGACGCCCACACCGACCTCCTCGACCACCGGCTCGGCGTGGATTTGTGCTTCGGCTCCTGGGCGTACCACGTCCGCGAGTTCTTCCCGTCGGCCGACCAGCTGATCCAAGTCGGCATCCGCGCCACCGGCAAAGACCGGGGCCACTGGGAGGGCCTGGGCCTCACGCAAATCTGGGCGACCGAAGTTCAGCAAAGTCCCGTCACCGCGATCGCCGATAAGATCATCGCGGCCTACCGCCGCGCGGGCGTCGAAGAAGTCTACGTCTCCTTCGACATCGACGCCCTCGACCAGAAGTGGGCCGCGAGCACCGGCACGCCCGAAGCCGGAGGCCTCGACCCCGTCGCCTGCAGCGAGATCATCCACCGCGTGGGTCAGCACTTCGCCGTCACGGGTGCGGACCTCGTGGAGGTGGCGCCGTTCGTGAACCACAGCTTCTTCCCGAACAACTCGCAGGAGTCGACGCTCATGACCGCCGCCAGCATCGCGCGCGTGCTGGCCCGAGCGCTCGGTGCCGATGCGTAGGATCGTCTTTCCGCCCGTAGACACCGCGACGGAAGATGGCCTCGTGGCCATCGGCGGTGACATGGAAGTGGACACGCTCGTCGAAGCCTACCGGCAGGGAATCTTTCCGTGGCCCTTGTCGCCGGAGTTTCCGCTGGCGTGGTTCTCGCCGGACCCGCGCGGCGTGCTCGACTTCAGTGAGCTCCACGTCCCGCGCAGCCTCGAGAAGTTTCGCCGCCACCACCCCTATCGGATCGCCATGAACGAAGGCTTCGAGTCGGTGATTCGCCTCTGCGCCGCCGTCCCGCGCCGAGATCAGATCCAGACCTGGATCACGCCCGAGATTATCCGCGGCTACACCCAGCTCTTCCAGCAGAACCTTGCGTGGTGCGCGAGCGCGTGGCTCGGGTCGCGCCTCGTCGGTGGTGTGTACGGCGTGAAGCTTGCGGGCTTCCGTTCCGGCGAAAGCATGTTCACGCTCGAGGACAACGCCGGAAAGCTCTGCCTCCTCGAAGCGATCCGCACCTTCCAGGGCGACGGCGTCGCGTGGCTCGACGTGCAGATGGTCACGCCGGTCGTCGAGGGCCTGGGCGGAAGATACGTCTCCCGGCGCGAGTTCCTCGAACGCTTGGGGCCCGCGCTTAGTACGCCGTGAAGTTCTGCGCCGTACGCGGGGCGAGCGACGTCGGTGCGCAGACGTAGCACAGGCCACAGCGCACGCAGAGTTGAGTCTCGATCTGCCACTTCTTACTCGTCTGCTGGATCGCCCGAGTGGGGCAGATGGCGGCCGCGAGCGTCAGCTCCGCGTCGTCGAGGGTTCGGGTCAGCTCCGGAATCTCGCGCGACAGCGGGCGCTCGCCGAGCGAGTGCAGGTTGAGCTTCTCGCGCTCGAGCCCCAGCGCGCGAGAGAAGCCTCCGCTCATCCGCGCCCAGGCGAGGACCGCGCGCAGCTGGGCCCAGCGCCAGAGAGGAAGATCCGTATAGTTTTCGCGTTTTAAAATCATACTCTACCGGTCCACGGCGCTTGCTTCAAGGTTAAGCGAACTCAGGGCCAGGGCCAGCTCGGAAACGGGACAGTGCTTCAAGAAAATAGGCAAACTCTGAGCGAGATTGATGGCATTGGTTTTAATCTTTAGCGAAGCGATAAGAGCAGAATCGGGGACCAATCCCAGATGAAAGCCCAGTTCACCACTCGGCCCCTCCACCGCCGTATACTGCGCACTCCAGGCGCGATCCGCTCTGGTGTACCATTCACCCCAGGTTGAGACAGATCGCTGGCCCTGCAGAAACTCGTCGAGGCCCGGGAGATCGATCCGAATCTCTCCGAGTGGTAGGTTGTCGAGCACCTGCCACAAGATGCGCAATGACTGGCGGTTCTCTTCCATCATGATCAGAACGCGATCATGCGCCTGACCGTGGAGCCCCACCGGCACGTCGAAGTCGATGTCTTGGTAGAAGTAGAAGGGCCGCGACTTCCGGAGGTCGAAGTTGACGCCCGACGCTCGCAGCGCGGGGCCCGTGACGCCGGCCTCGAGCGCTTCTCGCGCGGTGACACCGGCAACCTTCAATCGTCGCCGCGCCAAGGGATGATGCGTGACCATGCGGCGATAGAGCCCGAGTGCTCCGTCGATGCCACGTAAAAGTGAGGTCGCCTCTTGGATCCAGCCGGGCGGCAAGTTCTGTGGGAGCCCTCCAATTTGTGTCGCTTCCGTCGTCATGCGGGATCCTGAATGGAATCCGAGCACGGAACGAATGCGCTCACGCGTCTCACGGCACACCTGGCTCGCTTCACTGACGCCAAGCTCTTCCGCCACGTGTCCGAGCACACGCATGTGGCTTGCGATGCGACTGAGCTCCATCAGAATCATGCGGATCGCCTGGGCCCGTTCGGGGATGCGCCACAGGAAGTAGTCTTCAACGGTCTTCGCCCAGGCACAGCTCACGAGGGGTGCTGCTTCCGGAAGAAGGCCATCGAGGAGCGGTGCGAATCCCACGGGCGTGAGCTCCGTCGCACGCGCTTCCCAGTTGCGCTTCCAGTAACCTGTCTGAAGCCATGAGTTGCGGATCTTTCCGTCGTCGGCTTCTACTGCGAGGGCAAACTGGTGGCGCGTGGCCGGATGATTGAGATCGAAGAGGTACCACTGGTTAAGTTCTTCAGGGTACGGCGCTTCGCTGAGGTTGGGATTCGTCGGATAGCTCGGAAGCGTGAGCGGTTGTTCGGATGCAACATGCTCCCCCAGCCTTTCACGGGCCTCGCGCTCGAAGCGCGTCGCGCCCGGGTAGAGATCGAGGATACTGGGTAACACTTCACCAGCTCCCAAGAGGAGATGCAACTGGAGTCTCTGGTGCGCCTCAAGGTGAAATAAGTGGTAAGTGATATCCCACTTCGCCTGAGAGTACTTTGCCTGATACATGGGGTGGTCTGTGACGGCAATAACCGCGATGTCGCTGAGGAGGTCAAAGCCCATGTCATGCTTTAGAATCGCGAGTGTGCGCTGAAAGTCGCGTGGCGAGACGTGCACATGGTGATGATCGTGATCAAAGTGGTAGGCAATGCCAAAAGAGCCGCTGTAGAAATCTTTACGTTCACGAAAAATCGCC
>JBKHVY010000250.1:0-3130 GCA_046569805.1 Bacteriovoracia bacterium
TGCGGCTCCTGAAGAGAGTTGGCGGAAGGCGTTCTCAAGGCCCATGAATGTACCGCGCTTCTTCGGATCCACCACCAGCGAAAGGAGTGTCATGGCCGGAATGAAGCGGCCGGAGCCGGTCATCATGAAGAGTGTCGAAACGCAGAGAGTGAGAGCAAGTGGCGTGACTCCGAGATGAGTGATGAGAAGAAGTGGCACAAACGAGATGGCCGCGACCCAGCTGAACACGCGGAACGAACCCAAGCGGTCACACAGGCGACCGATGAAGCGCGCCGAAAATACCGTCGCAGCGCCCCCGAAAAGATAAATGTACTTGAGGTCACTTTCTGCCAGTCCCACGTTGCGCACCATCGAGGGTGAGATAAAGGGAACGATCATGAAGATCCCAAACGCCAGGAGCGAGGTCAGTAGGAAGCCTTCGACGTGCTGGCGTTCCGTGGCGATCGAGACGAACTGTTTCATCGCAACGAGGGCCGGTGTGTGGGCCGTTTTGTTATAGACCTTTGGAACGCTGAGGGTTGCGATCCACAAGATCACAAGGCCCAGGCCTACGATGAAGAGGAAGGGCGCGTGCCAGTCAAACCATTCTGCCAACGCAAGACCAATGGGGACACCGATGACACTCGAGACAGAGAAGGCCGACATGATGACGCCATTCGCGGTACCGCGGCGCTGGGCAGGAATCAGGTCCGGAACGAGAGCGAAGACCACGGCATTGAGGACTCCACCGAAGGCGCCCGCCACGATCCTGGCAGCAAGAAGAAGCTGGAAGTTCGGCGCGAGGGCGCAGAGGAGTGTTCCGACGATGAACCCCGCGAACGTGATCTGGAGCATGCGCTTTCGCTCGAAGCGATCGGCGACGATTGAGGCGAGAAAATTAGCGATCCCTGCAGCGAAGGTGTAGCTCGACACCAAGAGTCCGAACTGCGAAGGCGAAACCTGGAACGTGCGCATGAGCATGGGCCCGAGCGGCATCAGGATCACGAAGTCGAGGATATGCACAAACTGGATGGCGCCCAGAATGTAGACGATGATGTTCTCGCGACGGAGCTCTTCTTGGTCGACCGGTTCCAGTGCTTCCATCTAGTCCTTAAGACCAACAACGTCCGCAAGCTTCGAGCTCGTGTCGTCCGTGGTTTCAAGGGCCGCGACAGTGTGGACACAGTGGTCAATCATACTGACGGCTGCGGGCCTGAAATTCCCGGAGTCTTTGACCCCGCCGAAGGGGAGCCGTGCCGTCGCGCCGACCGTCGAGCGGTTGAGGTTAATGAGACCCGCATCGAGGTCTCTCAGACAGTGGTGGAAGAGGTTCGTGTCTCGCGTGAAGACCGAGGCGGCAAGCCCATACTCCGTGCAGTTGGCGTGGGCGATCGCTTCGTCGATGTCGTCGTAGGGCATAAAGCATGCGTTGGGACCGAAGATCTCTTCCTGCACGAACTTTCCGTGCATGTCGGCCTTCGCGAGGTAGTGCAGCGAGGGCGACACGTAGTGACCCTGCCAGGCGAGCTCGAGTTTCTTCGCGGGGAGCAGTTCCTCTGCACCTTCTTTCAGACCTTGCGCACAGAAGTCGAGGTAGAGCTTTTCCGCTTGTGCGTCGATCACGGGCCCCATGAACGCCGGCTGCGCCGCCAAGACCGGGTGGTCGACACGAATACGTTCAGCCACTTTCTTGAACTCATCAATGAACTGGTCGGCGATCTTCCGATGCACGAGGATCATTGAGGTAGAGGTACAGCGCTGGCCCGAGGTGAGGTAACAGGCGCGCAGCAGTTCCGGAAGCGCATGAGGGATGTGGGCATCATGATGGACGATCGTGGAGTTTTTGCCTCCGAGCTCGAGCGCTACCATCTTCTTAAGATCTTGGTGCGTATTCTTGAGGATCATCTTGCCCACGGCGCGAGAGCCCGTGAAGAAGACGGCGCGAACGCGCGCGTCTGAGGTCAGCTGACCTGCGGTGTGGCCCGTGCCATTGATGAAGTTCACGACGCCCTTCGGGAAGTTGGCTTCCGCGAGCGCTTCCATCATCAGTTGCGCGCTGTAGATGGTTTTTTCCGATGGCTTGAAGATGACACTATTGCCGGCGGTGAGTGCCGCCAGAATCTGCCCGTTCGCCAAGTGGCAGGGAAAGTTAAAGGGCCCGATCACAAGCGCAGGGCCGATGGGCTTTGAGATACTGTGTCCGTCGATCTTCGGCATCACGTCTTTAATGGTCTTGGTTTCGATTCGCTTGAGCGAGTCTCCTAGAGTGACGTCAACCTTGCTCACTAGTGCCGCGGCTTCCGTCTTCGCTTCCCACAACGGCTTCCCGACTTCCCAGGCCAGGGCCTCGGCGATCTGCTCGGCGCGCTTTTTGACCGCCTCCTGGTAGCGACGGATGTAAACCGCGCGCTCGTCGTAGGAGAGCTTGCGCCAGGTTTCAAAGCCCTTAACGGCCGAATCAACAACGGGGGTGGTATGGGCGTGCCAGACTTTCGCTTCCCACAGACCCACAGAAAGATCGGCAGGGCTTTGTTTTTTTAGGCTTTCTTGGGGTGGACTCGAAGGTGCATGCCACTGTCCGTCAAAATAATCACCTAAAAGCTGCCATTTCATACGCCTCTCCCTGTTGGAATGACGGAAATCATACTCCTGTTGCTATGGAAGTTCTAAGCTTTCCGAGGTAACTTTCTTGCATTCAAGGAGTGGCACCATGGCAAAAACCTTACCGGCTTTGTTGGACAAGATGTGGACAGATTATGTGGCGATCAACCCGCTGGCCCAGAAGGTCTATGATCTTTTCGTGGCACGTGGTGATACCGTTTTAAATGACCATATTGCGCTTCGCACCTTCAATCACCCGCGTGTGACGATCGATGTGATCGCAGCACCCTTTGTTTCCGCCGGCTACAAGTATAGCGGCGACTATCATTTCACGGACAAGAAGCTCTACGCCAAACACTACGAGCATTCCGACAAGTCGCTTCCGAAGATTTTCATCTCCGAGCTCAAGCTTCAAGATTTCTCGCCGGAATTGCGTGCGACTGTCGATCAGCTGATTGCGCAAGTTCCTCAAGGGCTTGAGCATACCTTTGACTTTTCTTCCATCGGTCGCCCCTGGAAGGTCACACAAGCGACCTACCATCAACTTATG
>JBKHVY010000251.1:0-3099 GCA_046569805.1 Bacteriovoracia bacterium
TGGCGCTAAATCGGCGAAAGAGGTCTACGAAGTCAATTACACGACCCAAACGTTGAACTACAGCTTTAAATCCGACACAAGTTTTGAGGAGGTGGAGCGACCTTTCAGCTCCAAACACCACATCATCGCTCCGTGTTTTTTGACCGCAGGCCTATTTACCCTGACGAAGAAAATCGACACGACGGCGCGCACGCCGGTGACCTTCATCACGACCCCTAACGACTGGGACTACCAGGGTCCTCCGAAGGATAAGATCCTGTGGGTTGAGATGCATGCTCACGACACAGAGGAGCTACAAATCGCCGGTGCACCACTCACGGCGAGGAAGTTCTCGCTCCATGAGGAAGACGCGATGAACGGCGAGCTCAGGCCCGGGGCGCAGCTCTGGATCAGTAAGCACTTCGGCCTTCCCTACCAGATCGAGGAGAGCGACGGCACGAAGATCGTCGTGCGCAAGCTCAAGAAGCTCAAGCAGGAGACCCCGAAGATCTTCTAGTCCTTGACCAAGAACTTAGTCATCGCCTCGCACGCCGCGCTCAGGGTCGAGACCTCGACCTGATACGGCTCCATGAGTTTCGCAAACTGCTTGAGAGTGTGGCCCTTCCACTTCTTGATGCGCTGGTCGGCAATGATCACCCCACCGAAATCATCTTCTCTTCGCAAGAGACGGCCACACTTCTGGTGGAGCGCGCGCGCGCGGTTGGCGAGGAAGTAGTCCTGGAACTCGTTGCCGAAGCTCGAGTCGTACCATTCGCGCCGACGGTCAATGACCAACTCCCGGCGCACATCCGGGATCTTGTCGATCACGATGAGCTGGAGCTGCTCGCCCGGCACGTCGATGCCCTCACCAAAACTCTCCATACCAATGAGAATTCCTGAGGGCGACTTCTTAAACTCTTCGACAACGTTCTTGCCCATACCCTGGACGAAGACCGGCAGATGGCCTTCGAACTCTTTCAAGAGTAAGTCCACCGCCAGCTCGAAGCGGGCGCGGGCAGAGAACAAGAAAAGCGTGCGGCCGTGCAGCTCACGCACCAGGGGAATAATCGGCTTCAGAAGATCCGGCACGAACATCGCATCGCTGATCGCTCGCGTATCGTTCACCAGCATGACCTTCGCGCGGTGAGTGTAATCGAAGGTCGGCGGTAGGTACATGCCGCCCTTGAAGCGTTTCTCCTGCGGCAGGTAGGAGTAGCCGGTCATCCACTCCACACCTTGGGTACCGGCGTCACCCTTATCGTTGGCGAGCGTCGCTGACGTGTAAACCACAGAGGTGGCAGTCTCGAGGAGCCCCTTGTGGAGCGTCTGGCCCACGTCGATAGGTGCGCTCTCGATCTGCCAGCCGTTCTCTTCGCTGAACTTAAGCGCTGTTACCCAGAGCGCCGGAGGCTTGAGGAAATGGGTCAGGCCCGCGACGTGCTTTTCTAGCTGACCCCAGAAGCTCTCGAAGACGGCCCACGCCTTCATCTTGTTCTTATCGTCGCCGAAGTCCTTCTTCTGCCAGCGTTCGAAGTGCGGCAGGATGAGCGTGTAAAGGTCACCCCAAATCTGATTGAGGCTCTCGAGGTGGTTAAGGAGCTGGATCGTGAGGGCATCGTTGGCACGCTCGCGCGACGGAAACGGCAGCTCGTTCATGTGAACTGGGTGGTAGTTCGCAGTTTTCTTGAACATGCTCTCGAGGACTTGCATGAGCGGCGCGATGTGATCCCGGGCCATGCGCGCGGCGAACTGGCCTGCATCGCGAATCCGAGCGAACTCCTCTTCACGCACCGGAACGGCATCGTTACTTGATAATAAATAAAGCAGAGCGCCGACCCCCTGGGGCTGGATCTTCAGCAGCGCCTCGACCGAACGGTCAGAGATTTCGACCGCAAACGCGCGCGTCGCCTCCCCTTCGATCTTATGGGCCTCGTCGACGATCACGTGTGTCGGCCGCGGAAAGCTGCGCGGCCAGGCCAGGAGCATGGCATGGTTTCCGATGATGACCTGGGACTCCTTGGCTTCGCGCAGTCCCTGCACGTAGCTGCAGTTCAGGACGAAGGGGCACTGCTGGCCCACGCACGCCCGGTAGTCGACCGCGAGCTCTTCGTCGCGGTCCCGCAGCTCGGGGATGATCTTCTTCAGGATAAACGGGACCTGTTCGCGCGTGATCTTCTTGGCGTAAGGGGCCTCTTCGTTGTGGTAAAAGAGAAGATCGAAGTACGCCTTGGCGTAGATCGCCGTGAACGAGGACTCCTCGAGGAGGTTCTTCTGGTTCTCGTCGTCGCGGAACAGGAGTTCGCACAGGTGATTGTTCGAGCCCACGAGTCGCGTGATGCGAAACTCCGACTCGGAAAGCTGGAGCATTTGCCGCAACTGCGGCACGTCCTTCTCCATCACCTGGTCCTGCAGAGTCTTCGTCCCGGTCGCCACGAGGACCTGCTCCTTCGTCTCGATGGCAAAGAGCGTGGATGGCAGCAGATAGCCGAGTGTTTTCCCGGTTCCCGTAGGGGCCTGAATGAGGGCATGGATACCGTTTTTAAACGCCTGCCCTACTCGCAGGGCCATGTCGATTTGAGCCTGACGCGCGCGGTAGCCGGGAACTTGTTCTTGCCGGGCCTCGGCGTTACCGAGGAACTCGCGCACGACGTCGCCGGAGAACTTGCGTGGCATTTTGCTTGCGAGCGGATAGTCACGACTCGCGAGTTCAGGTCGCTCCGCTGCGAGCCAGAACTCCACGGCAGCCCCCACGTCCATTTCGCACGCCTCCCCCAGCTCCATCAGCTCTTCCCAACTAAGCATGAAAAAGTGCTTAAACCAAAAGTCATCGGGGAAATTGCGGAAGACTTCCGTCAGCTTGAAGCGCCAAGCGCGCTTTCTCCAAGTCAGCGCCGTGGCGGCGACCAGGACCTTAAGGAGATCCCGCGAGTCGGCTTCGCCTCGGTGCTCTTCTTTGTCCGCGATGCCGAAGCGCTGAATGAAACTTTCGAGATTGAGTTGGCCCGCACCTGGAAAGAGAAGTCCGAAGTACAGCATAGAGTCCTGAAACGACTCGCGGTCGCTCGAGCGATCGATGCGGTCGAAGGAGCGCTTGAGGAACTTCTCTTCGAAGCCCGCGTT
>JBKHVY010000252.1:0-3099 GCA_046569805.1 Bacteriovoracia bacterium
TGGTGCCACGGGCACAGCTGGCGGTGGTGCCACGGGCACAGCTGGCGGTGGTGCCACGGGCACAGCTGGCGGTGGTGACGCGAAGGCCGGCGCTGGTGAAGAAAAAGGTAAAGAGCGCACAGACATCTGCGTGTACATTCCCATGGCCGGAGAATTGGTCGCGGCGGGCATGCAGAAGGTCCAAGAAAATAAAATTCAAGAGCAATCATCGAAGCCAGGTGCGGATGCGCAGCGGGAAGGACTCCACGCCGTGGCCCGTGCTCACGACGCTCGCGCGAAGACTGCTACCATTCAGGGCGGAGTCTACGGCGCCACGGCCGCGTGCTACACCGCCTACCTCGCCGCCGGTGCACAGATGGACTGGAAGCTCGGTTTGAAGCTCGGGGCTTCTGCCGTCATGACCGGCATCTTCTTTAAGAAAGCCGCCAACCACAAAAAGTTCGCAGCGGACGTCCGGGCCATCGCGAACAAGCTGCCTGGTGCCGGCGACTGTAACCCACACACACAAACTCAGTGCTTCTGCTCCGAACCCACCTCTCGCAACGTTGACATCGCGAACTACACCAAAGTCTGTGTACCGCGCGAACTCGCCAGTGGCCGCGACCCCAAGAAAACCGCCATCCCTTGTTCGACCATCGTCAACGGCAACGCCGTCCTCGACCTGGAGTGCAAGTGTAAACGCACCAACAGCTGTCTCAACGGCCAGCTCTCCTCCATGGGCGCACAGATTGGCTTCGGTGGCTACGACCTCGCTGACCCGCTCCGTCTCTTGAATGAGATGGATGGCCAGATGAACGAAGCCAACGTCGAAAGCTTCGGCACTCAGTTGAGTGCTCGGGCCAAGAAGCTCCTCGACCAGAACATCGCGGATGTGCCGTCGATGAGAGGCTTAACTCCCAAGGAAAATAACCTTGCGAAAGAAATGAACAAGATGGGCATGCCCGCGCGTATGGCAGCCTTCGCGGCTCAACAAGCCGGCTCGGCACCCGCGTCTGCTGATTCACCACAGCTCTCATCGATCGCGAGCTCCAGCGACGAGGAAGCTTCGACAGGTAGTTCTCAGCGCTCGGCGGGCGTGCGCTACAACTCCGGCAGCTACGGCTCAGCGCCGCGCCGGGGCCAGCAGATGGGCGCGTTCAAGAGTCCCTTCGATAAGAACGCCAACCAGGGTGCGGTCCAGGTCGACACCTATTCTCAGGAAGCCGTCGCCGCCGCCGACATCAACAAAGACACGTCGAAGGGCATCTTTGATATCATCTCTCATCGCTACAGAAGCTCAGCGTGGCGGAGATTTGAGATGGATAAGGTCGTCACAGACCCCGCACCGCAAGCCGAAGCGCCGAAGCCGGTGGAGTAAGCTAGCAGTCGATCAGATCGATGCGCGTTTGATGACGGCCACCCTCAAAGTCGGTCTCAATGAACGCGAGTGAAATCTTCAGGATGTCTGAGATCGAAGTCTTACGACCTGACAAGCACAGAACGTTAGCGTCGTTATGCCGGCGACTCATCTGGGCATCGTCGACGTCACGGCAGAGGGCCGCACGGATCCCCTTGAAGCGATTGGCAGCAATCGAAACACCGATCCCTGAACCACACAGCAGAATGCCGCGACTTCCTGGGTTCGCTAGTACGGACTTCGCAAGCGCCTGAGCGTACTCCGGATAATGAACGGAATCGAGAGAATGGGTACCGAGATCGGTTAGGACGTGGTGAGAAGCGAGAGCTGCTTTCAAGGCCTCTTTGGCCTCGAAAGCAGCGTGATCGCATGCGAGAAACAGTTTCATTAGTAGCGGTAGTACTCGGGCTTGAACGGACC
Source organism: Bacteriovoracia bacterium (assembly GCA_046569805.1). GTDB lineage: Bacteria > Bdellovibrionota > Bacteriovoracia > Bacteriovoracales > Bacteriovoracaceae > UBA6144. The sequence continues at coordinate 1,817 of JBKHVY010000252.1, forward strand.
TTCAGTTGAGATGCTGAGGTAGTCAGCCTGCGCCTTCGAGAGTGTGTCGAGCTCGACACCGATCTTCTTGAGGTGCAAACGAGCCACCTTCTCGTCGAGGGTCTTCGGGAGCATGTAGACTTGCTTCTGGTACTTGTCCGCGTTGTTCCAGAGTTCAAGTTGTGCGAGAACCTGGTTCGTGAACGAGGCAGACATGACGAAGCTTGGGTGGCCAGTGGCACAGCCAAGGTTCACAAGGCGGCCTTCCGCAAGAATGATAACGTCTTTCCCGTCGATCGTGTACTTGTCGACCTGTGGCTTGATGACGTCCTTGGTGTGACCGTAGTTCTTGTTCAACCACGCCATGTCGATTTCGATGTCGAAGTGACCAATGTTACAGACGATGGCCTTATCCTTCATGTTCTTGAAATGACGATCAACGATGATGTCCTTACAGCCCGTCGTTGTGACTACGATATCCGCTTCCTTAACCGCGTCGTCCATCTTCTTCACTTCGAAGCCTTCCATCGCAGCTTGGAGTGCACAAATAGGATCAATCTCAGTCACGATTACGCGAGCACCGGCACCGCGGAGAGAGTCCGCAGACCCCTTCCCGACGTCACCGAAACCGGCGACGACCGCAACCTTACCAGCGATCATCACGTCCGTGGCACGGCGAATTGCATCGACGCAAGATTCACGGCAGCCGTACTTGTTATCGAACTTCGACTTCGTTACCGAGTCGTTAACGTTGATACAAGGAACTGGGAGCTTGCCGACTTTCGCGAGTTCGTAGAGGCGGTGAACGCCCGTCGTTGTTTCTTCAGAAATTCCCTTGATGCCTTTGTAGAGCTCCGGGTACTTCGAGAGGACCATCTCCGTGAGATCGCCACCGTCGTCGAGGATCATGTTCAGGGGCTTCTTGTCTTCGCCGAAGAAGATCGTCTGGTCGATGCACCAGTTGAACTCTTCTTCGTTCATGCCCTTCCAAGCGTAGACAGGGATCCCCGCAGCGGCGATCGCGGCAGCAGCGTGATCTTGAGTCGAGAAGATGTTACACGATGACCAAGTGACTTCCGCGCCGAGTTCAACGAGAGTCTCGATCAAGACAGCCGTTTGAATTGTCATGTGGAGGCAGCCGGCGATACGCGCGCCTTTCAAAGGCTTCGATGCGCCGAACTCTTCACGAAGTGCCATAAGACCTGGCATTTCGTGTTCGGCAAGGCGAATTTGGTGACGTCCGGCCTCAGCCAAAGACAGGTCAGCAACACGGAAAGAATTAGCGGAAAGCCCCAACATAGTCA
>JBKHVY010000253.1:0-3090 GCA_046569805.1 Bacteriovoracia bacterium
GAAGTCCCAATGAAAGGCCCAAGACCCAGAGTTTTCTCATGGCGGCATTATAAACCGGCCAGACAAGAGGCTGTGGCGACAGAGGAAAATTTACAGGTCCTGTGCTTTCTCTTATGCTTTTGAGGCTTTAACTAAAGGATGGACATGAAACTTCTCAAATATTTGCTCCTAGGCTTCGTCATGGCCTGCGCTGGAGCCCCGAAGACCTATACCCCGGAACAGATCGCCACGGAGTCGAAGAAGGCCAATGACTTCTTCGAGCGGACTTTCCGTGCGGGCATCGACCGCTATCCCGAGTGGCAGACCTACATGGGCGGGAAGAAGGACTACGATAAGCTCAACGATACCTCCGAGGCGATGGCGCTGAAAGAGCGCGAGATCACCAAGGCCCAACTCGAAGAGCTCGAGAGCTTCAACTACGACGCCCTCGACGAACAGACGAAGCTGAGCTACCGCCTGTTCAAGGACAACATGGAAGAGAACCTCGAGGACTTCAAGTTCCGCTTCCACGACTACCCGGTGAACCAGATGTTCGGCCGCCACGCCGAGCTCCCGAGCTTCATGATGAACATGCACCGGATCCAAGACAAGTCCGACGCCGTCGCCTACATCGCACGTATCAAAGACTTCGACCGTCAGCTGACCGACCTCGTGGAGCACCTCGAAGTTCGGCGCAAGAAAGGCATTCTGGCACCGAAGTTCGTGTACCCGAAGGCGATCGATGACTCTCTCAATATCCTGACCGGCAAGCCCTTCATCAACAGTAACGTGACTTCACCCCTTCTCGCAGACTTCAAAGAAAAGCTTAAGAAGTTGAAGATCTCTTCGAAGGATAAGGCGGACCTCACGAAAGAGCTCGAGGAGGCGCTGCTCGCCTCAGTGAAGCCCGGCTACGAAAAGCTCATCGCAAAACTCAAAGAACTCGAACCTCTCGCTCCGGTTGAAGGTGCGGCGACGGATCTTCCCAGTGGCAAGAGCTTCTACGCCAACCGCTTGAAGCGCATCACCACGACGGACATGACGGCGGAGGAGATTCATAACCTCGGACTGAAAGAGACGGAGCGCATCCACAATGAAATGCGCGCGATCATGGAGAAAGTTAAGTTCAAGGGTGACCTCAAAGAGTTCTTCACCTACATCAAGACCTCTCCGAAGTTCGTCTACCCTAGCACGGCCCAGGGCCGTGCGGCGTACCTCGCTGATAGCGACAAGGCGATCGCTCGCATCAAGAAAGCTCTCCCGAAAATGTTTAACACTCTCCCGAAGGCCCCACTCATCGTGAAGCCGGTCGAAGCCTACCGCGAGAAGTCTGCAGGGCTTGCCTTCTACGAAGGTCCGAGTGAAGACGGCACGCGCCCGGGTATTTACTACGTCAACCTCTATGACATGCCCGCGGCCACCCGCTACGAACTCGAAGCCCTCGCCCACCACGAAGCACTCCCGGGCCACCACATGCAGATCTCGATCGCCAAGGAACTCGAAGGGATCCCGAACTTCCGCAAGCACGGCGGCTACACCGCGTACTCCGAGGGCTGGGGCCTCTACGCGGAGCTCCTCCCGAAGGACTTCGGCTTCTACCAAGATCCGTACTCGGACTTCGGACGCCTGGCGATGGAGATGTGGCGCGCGGCCCGCTTGGTCGTCGACACCGGGATCCACACCAAGGGCTGGACCATGGCCCAGGCGATCCAGTGGCTCGACGACAACACCTCGAGCCCGCACTCGGAGAACGTACGCGCCATCGAGCGCTACATCGTGATGCCGGGCCAGGCGACGGCCTACAAGATCGGGATGCTCAAGATCCTCGAGCTGCGCGAGATGGCGAAGGCGAAGCTCGGGCCGAAGTTCGATATCCGCGAGTACCACGACCAGGTCCTCAAGGACGGCGCCCTCCCCATGAGTGTGCTGGAAGAAAAGATTAATGCCTGGGTAAAATCCAAGACGATCTAAAGAAGAAGGGCCTCGAGAGAGGCCCTTTCTTTTTCTAGAAGAAGATTCCGAACAATCCGACCTTGAGCTCCTGGCCCCCCTGGTCTTGGCTCACCAAGCTTGCGGGTGCGCGGCCCAACTCCAGGTTTGTGTTATCGACGTCGACGAAGCTGTACGGGTTGAGGCCCCCGGAGAACTCGCGTACACCGTTGACGTTCGGGTCCTCGCCGAAGGCGAGCTCCGCTTGGAAATACTCGAAGTCCGAGAGATAGACCTTGTTCATGCTACAGCCGTAGACCGGGAGCGGACCGTTGTTGTTGGCCATGTAGGTGACGATGTTATTTTCACCGTAGATCAGCTCTGGGCGAGTCATCGGGATCTGGAGCGGCTGGGTCGTCAGGAGCCCTTCGATACTCATCTCTGCCAGGAGTGTGGTGAAGCTGTACTCCGGTGAGTCGGCGTAGATCGTGTCAGTCATGAGCGTCTGGCACGAAAGATTAAGTCCCGCTGGCGACGGATCAATCCCTCCGAGGTTTACCTGGCCTGTCATGAAGCCGTCTTTAGAAAAATCAGAACTCTCGAGGTAGTTCATCGCCGTGAGCTGCGTGGTTTGGAAGTAGCGCTGGACGAACATCGAGTTGATATCGGGGACATCTTGATTAATGGTGTAGGTCTGATCTATCACGGGGGACGTTTTTCCGATGGTATCCGAGCGGCCAAAAAAGCTCAGACAGTAGTTTCCGTCGGTGTTACCGATCGTGATGTTGCCGGTGTAGACGGTGCCAGAAACTTCCGGGTCACAGCAGGCGCCCGAGGAGACGCAGTACTTAATCTCCGCCGAGGTTCGCGCGAGACGGACTCTCGACGTTCTCCTCCCGCGGAGCACGGCCCATGCTTCCACGCCGCTGTCGCTCGATCACCGATGCCGGTGAGCGCGCACTCTTGCGGTTACTCTTCGCGACGGACTTCTTCTCATCCGAAGCTGACTCCTCGTCGGTGTACTTCTGATCAGACAAGTCGAGGACGACGTTGTCCAACAACAGCCACACACCCACGACACCTAAAGCTAAGCCGACGATTCTTTTCAAGGTAGTAATCTCTCCTTGATTCCTTATCGGCATAGTCAGCAATTTAATTAAGTGTTTTAGGCAGGATTTAATA
>JBKHVY010000254.1:0-3080 GCA_046569805.1 Bacteriovoracia bacterium
TCACTGGCCCGCGCTAGAAACGCCTCCACCGTCGCGTCGACGTTGGGCGCGAGTGCGCCGGTAGTATCCAGGCGCCGAATGATGTCGAGGCTCTCGTTCATCGGCACGTCGTCGATCAGGGCGATCGGAAGCATCTTCTTCCCCGTGAGCTTCACCGGAGTTACCTCATCGTCGTACGACAGCACCTGTGACTCCCAGGAGGTGCCAAGGAAGCCCAGTGCGAGTCGAACTCGGACGCAGTAGGGGCAATGGACGTAATGAAAGAGACGGACCGTCATAAAATCGCAATTTTAGCTATTTAGCAGTTATGGTTAAATTTTGACATGAAATCCAACTTACCGAAAGGTGTCTTTTCATGAGGAGGATTGCCATGGCCCTGCTACAATTCTATATAAGCAGTTAGGGGTGTTTATGGAGCAAAACTTAGTTCAAATTTCCGAGAAAGCTCTGCAACAAATTCGTGTCATTCAGTCGCAGAACGAAGCGGCGGGGAAGGACGGTCTCCGGCTCGCTGTCATCGGCGGCGGCTGCTCGGGCCTTTCCTACAAGATCGAATTCTCAACTAAACGCGAGAAAGACAACGTCATGGACCTCGGTGACGTGAAGATTCTGATCGATCCCAAGTCATCGATCTACCTCAAGGGCATCCTGCTCGACTTCCAAGACGGCCTCAACGGTAAGGGCTTCGTGTTCGAAAACCCAAACGCCAAGAATACCTGCGGCTGCGGTGAATCGTTCTCCGTGTGAAGCTGAGACCCTTTCTCTATCGATCAGCACAAGTCGCACTGGACCTCTCCTCGTGTGCGATCCGGGGCGAGGATGCCGCAAGCTTCCTCGACGGACAAAGCACACAGGCCTTGTCATCTGTTTGGAAGTTTCACGTCTTCGTCGATCGAACCGGTCGGATAGAAAGCTACTTTCTGGCCCGAACCACGGCCTCTGGCGTCGAGGCCCTCGTGCCCTCAGACATGTTCGAGGGCTTTCAGCAGCGGTTTGAAAAGTTTGTGGTTTCAGAGGATGTGACTCTGTCAGATGCCAGTTCGAGCAAGTGGTGGATTGCCATGGGGCCGGAGCAGTTGGCCCTCGAAGCTGAAGCAAACCTTGCTGGTGAGAGAGCATTCATTTCTCAGAACCTTTTCCCGGGCGTAGACGTTGTTTCAGAGAGTACTTGGATCGACTGGAGTCTAGCGCAGGGAATTCCTCTGCTTTCGAAGTCTGAAGGGATTGGGGAACTGGTGAACCAGTCCACTTTGTTTAGTGCCGGAGTGAGCTTATCCAAGGGATGTTTCCCCGGCCAGGAAGTCGTCGCGAAGATTCACAATAATCGAGGTGCCGCTTGGGCCCCGACACTTCTTGAGCTCATCGAAGGGGCGAGGCCTCTTACATCTGAAATTTTACTTGAAGGAAAGGTTGTCGCGAAGCTTCAGCTCGATCGTATTATTGATGAGAAGTATTTTCATGCCACTGTTTTGCGTGACATGCGCGTCGATGGGATCGAAATCGTAGGCCCGGATGGGCAGCGGTTCCGAACGAAGAGTCTTCCCCTGTACGCGCAAGATTCACGCCAGCGTGCTCTTGATGTGTACCACTTGGGGACCGACGAATTTGCGAAAGGAAACGAGGACGCTGCTGCACACGCCTGGGAACTGGCGATCACAATTGATCCAAGTTTCGCGGATGCCTATGAGGCCATGGGTGTCATGCTCGGTCGTCAGAAGAAGTACGCTGAAGGCGAGGTCTGGATGCGTAGACTCCTGGTCGCCGATCCGGACTCTATCATGGCACACACGAATCTTTCTTTGTTTCTTATGCAGCAGAATCGAATCCAAGAAGCCGAGGACCACAAGGCGAAGGCGACCCTGGCGACCTTTGCCAGCTATGGCCGCAAGGCGTCCACGGAGCGGGCCCTCAAAGAACAAGCTGCGAAGGTGGAGAGTGAACGTCAGCAGCGAGAGTCGATGTTTCGACAGGTGCTCGAGATCGACCCCGATGATCCACTGGCCAACCATGGGCTTGGTACCATTAGTCTTGAGCGCGGAGATTACGCACAAGCGCAGTCCTACCTCGAATCCGTCCTGCGCGCAGATCCCAATTACGCCGTCGCCTACCTCGCTCTTGGTAAGGCGCTCTCGGCCCAGGGTCTCATCGACGAAGCTCGGAACGTGTGGAGCGACGGAGTTATGGTCGCTGCCAAGCGCGGAGAGTTGATGCCAGCGAATGAGATGCAGTCGCTGCTGCTTAAGCTCTCCTAGGAGTGCGCCTGTAGTTTTTTCTCAAGGAGAGACAACTTTTTGAGCTCAGTGACACTGATTTTTTGCTCAGTCGCCTTTACCCGCTTCCCGAGATGTTTTCTCTCTTTCTCGTATTCGTTTAGGAGCTCGACACCGAGCGGAGAAATAAGTTTTTTCTGCGCCGCCTGCGAAAGTGCGCGAGCACTGCTTTCGAGCATCAACCATTCTTCGAGGTACCGGACTCGGATCTTCGTCTCTTGCTTCTTGGTTAGCTTCCAGATCTCGGTGAGCGTTCCGCTATCGAGAGCGACGTTGAGGTCGTGATAGAGCTTCAGAGCGAAGAAGAAGGTACAGTGAGCATGGTAGATTCCACGCACGGGGCGGAGGGTTTCGCGCCACGGAGAGTAGAAGAGTGCCGCCGACCTCTCGTCTAGCGGATTATGCTGAATCAGAAACAGATTCAGTAAGTGATGACCGTTCTCATGAATGAGATCATCGAGGAGGTCGAGGTCATCGCGATTGTAGAAGTTGATGAAGGAGTGCCCCGGCAGCGACTGCAGTGAGTAGCTCACGAACTCTTTCTGCTTGATCGGTGTGATCGATCGGGTGAAGCGACAGAAGAGCTCAAAGCAATCCGGTGATACGGACTTGATCACCCCGAGTGCTTTTTGAATCGCTGTTACGTGCTTTTTCGAGTTCTTCTTATCCCATGTGTGGAAGCGAACAGATCTGTCGTAGGTCAGATCAATCGTAAACGCCTGGGATGCCTTTCCAAATTCTCCAAGCTCGAACTGCTTTTGGTGATTTGGTGCAGGTCTGCCCTTTAAACCAAAGTGACGAACTGCCATA
>JBKHVY010000255.1:0-3077 GCA_046569805.1 Bacteriovoracia bacterium
AGCCGGCGAGGCTCTTGGTGTTAAGAAAAATCACCTTATAGAAACCGAGGTTCACAGCATAAAAAAAGCAGTCCATGACGATCTTAAACGTGAAGTCGAGGCGAAACTCCATGGCGCGGCTGAATGAGAAGCGTAGGAAGTGGAGGTAGAGCCGCAGGTACCTCATAGGCCCACTCCCGTGTAGCGCAGGTTCCCGCGCTTCCACATCATTCGCACCCCGAGGCCCAAGATCGGTAGCCACAGAACGAGGATTCCGAACGAGGTGAGAGCTTCATTGACTCCGATGCGCCCGAGGATCAGGTTCACGGGTGTTGAGACCATCGCCGCAAAGGGCAGGTAGCCCAGCACCGTCTGGATCTCCGCTGGAAAGAAGCTTAAGGGGAGGAAGGCGCCTCCGAGGAAGCCCGCGACGAAGCGAAGCATGACCCCGAGGGTCCAGGTGTTGTCGGCCCAGAACGCGACCATCTCACACAAGGCCATCAGACAGAAGTACCCGGCCGAGGCGACGAGGATGTAACCGAGGCCCGCGACGAGAGAGACGAACTCGACCGCGGCGTAGGGCGCGGGGTTCAAGTACAGGCGGCCAATGGTGTAGAGAATCGCGAGCTGCAAGAGATAAAAGCTCGAGTAGGTGAGGTAGGTCAGGATCTTATAGCCCAGGGCCGAGAGGGGCCACACCAGATACCGGTTGAGGCCTCCCTCGTAGATCTCGCGCGAGAGAAACCCGATGTTCTCGCCCATGAGGATCTTCATGGTGAGCGGCGTGAGGAGGTAGTAGAGTGTCAGCTGCGGGAGCGTCATGCCCTGCATCTCCTGCACGTCGTTGGCGAGGAAGATCGCCTCCCACAGTGCGCGCGCGATGAAGAGCTGCACCAGCGCCTGGCCCAGGAAGTTCACCCAGAAGTCCGAGCGGTAGGCGAGGATCTTCCGCAGTTCGGTGGAGACTACGCGAGTGGCGAGGCTCACGAGTGCCCCTTGCGCAGAAAGCTCTCGATGACCTCTTCAATCGGCGGATCTTGAATGGTGAGATCCACGGGCCTAAAGTTCTTCAAGAGGTAGTCCATCGCTCCGGCGAGCTGCGCGCGCGAGGTGGAGACCGTGATCTTGTTTCGCTCGAGCGTGAGCTCCCCCAGCTCCGCCGCAAGCGTCGGTACCTCTGCTGGAGCATCTTCGAGTGTCAGGACGAGTTTCTTCTTTTCTCCGAACTGAGACTGAATGCGTGCCAGGGCCCCGTCGTAGATCAGCTCGCCGGCCTTGATCAGCACCACGCGCTCGCACAGCTCTTTGATGTCTTCCATGTAGTGCGACGTCAGGAGGATGATCGGCCTGAACTCGTGCTGGTAGTCCTTGAGAAATCCCCGCACCGCTTTCTGTGCCATGAGGTCAAGGCCGATCGTCGGTTCGTCGAGGTAGACGACGTTCGGGCGATGCAGCAGCGCTCCCATGAGCTCGACCTTCATACGCTCGCCGAGCGAGAGCTTGCGGACCTGCACCTTGAGTTGGTTCTTGATCTGCAAAACGTCGGCGAGGAACTCGAGCTGCTGCTTATAGAGTGGGTCGGGGATCTGATAAATTTCTTTGAGGAGAAGATACGAGTCGAGCGCCGGAAGATCGTACCACAGCTGTGCCTTCTGCCCCATGATGAGCGCCATCTGCGAGCGCAGCACGTTCTCACGCTTCCACGGATCGTGGCCCAGGACGCTGACCGTACCGCCGTCGGCGTGGATGATGCCTGCGAGGATCTTCACGAGTGTGGTCTTCCCGGCGCCGTTGGCACCAATGAGGCCGACCATCTCGCCTTGCTTGATGGTAAGACTGACGTGGTTCAGCGCGGTCTTCGTGACGTACTTGCGGTTCACGAGACCTTTGAGAGAGCCCACGAGCCCCGGCTCTTTTGTCGCAACTTTAAATGTCTTCTGTAGGTCCTTGACGATGATCATAACCAGACGATCCCTTTGAGGTAGTTGCCCTCGGGAAACCCTTTGAAGGTTGGGCAGTCGTCGCGCAGGCTTAGGCGCTTGGACATCTTGAGCCGATTCCCCGGGAGCCCCTTGAGGTGGGCTTCGAACTTCGCGGGACTCACGGTGTGTGTGTTGAGGAACGAGATGAGCTGCCCTTTGGGGGCCAGCAGGGTCTGCAGATCACTCCATTGCTTCTCGTAGGCCTGGAGGGCAGAGGTGCGCTTCTGCCCATCGCTCGAGGCGCTCGGCGGATCGGAGATGATCACATCAAACAGCGCTCCTTCGGCCTTGAGCACGCGCAGGGCCTCTTCTGTGGCAAGTTTCATGGATCGATGGGTGCCTTGAAACGTGTTCTCTTTCAAATTCTCCTCGAGCCAGCCAAGGTACTTGCCCGAGAGATCCACTGACACGACTTCTTCGGCCCCAAGGTGCAGGGCCTGGAGGCTGAAGGCCCCGGTGTAGCTGTAGAGATTGAGGACGCGCTTTTTTTCGCTGAGATCTTTTTTTAGAGTAAATCTCACTGCGGCCATATCCGGATAGAGGCCATAGTCGTAGGCCTCACCGAGCCGCGCGATGATGCGCACGCCATCTTCGGTGATGGGAAACGAGGTCACGTGCGGGGTTCCGTCCCAAAGAGTGGGGGGCTTCTGGCCCGAGCCGTCTTCTGAGCGTGTCTGAATCCAGAGCTTTTCTTTGGTGATCTCGGGGAAATGTTTTAGTAGCAGTGGCATCAGCTCAGGCCACAGCTCGCGCCAGCAGAGAGCGTAGAACTGCACCACGAAGTGCCCTCCGAGCTGCAAGAGCATGAGCCCCGGAAGATTATCGGCCTCGCCGAAGACCCAGTAGCGATCATCGCGGCACTGGAAGCTCGCAAGCTCAATGCGTTTGAGGCGCGCCACTTGAAGGCGCTCCGCTACTTCTGGCCAGAAGAGTTTCTCGTCCCAAGGTCTTGTGATGCTCCAGAGCCTACCGCGCACTTGCTTGTGGTCCGGATCGTGGAGCAGGAAGCCGTAGTTGTCATCGAGGCAGGGGAACTGGTGGACTTCGAGCGGCACTGCAACCTCCATCACTGGCCGCCGGATGTAGGCATGAACAGGGCAAAACGAAAGGCCCGCC
>JBKHVY010000256.1:0-3061 GCA_046569805.1 Bacteriovoracia bacterium
GGTGTCGACCTGGAGGCTTGCGTCCCCGAACTTGTCCCAGTCCGCCATGTCGAGCTCAAGGAACTTTAAGGCTGGAGTTTTTTCTTGGAGGAGTTTGGCTTTCTTGGGGTCTCGGCCCGTGACAGTCACGTCCACGCCGGAGTTGAGGAGTTCTTGCGCGGCGGCGGCGCCGATGCCGGAGGTGCCGCCGGTGATGAGCGCTCGTGTTCCTGGTTGAAACTTAAGTTCCTCGTCGAAGGCCTTCGCGTGGCGGACGAAGCCCGAGTGGTCGAAGCTCCAGAAGATACTCGCATCCAAAAGTTTGTTCAGCATGGTGATCCCAGTGTAGCAAGAAACCGCTTCTTGTCGCTTGCATCAAAAGTTTGTCTAGCTTTCAAGGCGGGGCAGGCGATAGGTGGTGACGGTCTCGACGAACTTCTGAAGCTTCGCGGGCTTAAGCCGTGACTGCGGGTAGATGAGGAAGACGGGGAGGCTCGGCGCCTGCCAGTCTTTGCATAGATGCACGAGGCGCCCGGCTTTGAGGTCTTCCTCGATGATCCAGCGAGAGAACACACCGATTCCTAGGCCCAGGAGGGCGACTTCGCGCATGGCGAGGAGGCTGTCTGTGGTGAAGCGGGGCCTGAGCTTGAGCTTAAGGTCTTCCTGGGTCTTGAGGTGAGTGAGGGTGACGAGGTCTTGGTAGTTGGTCTTAAACGAGAGCCAGGGGTAGTGACTTAGGTCCGTGGGCCTAGAGATCTTTTTTGATGCCGGGACGAGCTCTTTTGCGGCGACGATGATGCGCGGGAGCTCGAAGATCTTGACGGCGACGACGGCCGGGTCGGTGATGTGGCCCACCTTAATGGCGCAGTCGAGGTTCTCGGTGGTGAAGTCCGGGGCCTTGTCGGTGAGGATCCACTCGACGTCGACCTGCGGGTAGGATTTGAGGTAGGCGGCGAGGACGGAGTTAAACTTCCCGATGCCGAGGGCCTGGGGGACCTGGACTCGCAGCACGCCGGTGGGTGAGGTTTTCGCTCCACTCATCTCTGCTTCGATGGCGCCCCAGCGCTCGAGGAGGTCCTTAGCGTGATGGTAGAAGCGCTGGCCCTCTTCGGTGAGCTGCATCCGGTGCGTCGTCCGTTGGAGGAGTTTAAGTCCCAGGGATTCTTCGAGGCCCTTGAGCCGTCGGCTGATCGTCGGCTGGGTGGTGCGAAGAGTGAGGGCGGCGGCGCTGAGGTTCTTCGACTCCACGATCCGCACGAACGTGTGCATGAGTTCGAGGCGGTCAAAGCCCTGATGATGGAAATCGGTCATGCGTTAAGCGTATGACAGTTGTGCGTCCGTGTCCACTACCGCCCATTGAGGGTTATGCCTATAATGCATAGAGTCCGTAAAAAGGAGTTTCTATGCGTTTTATTCTTTTCGTTTTTAGCCTTGTCCTTTCTCAGGCTGCCTTCGCCGAAGGGATCTCGACTCACGTGCTGGATCTCGCCTCGGGCGTCGGTGGAAAAGATGTTCCCGTGGTCTTAGAGCTCCAGTCTCCGGGTGGTGCCTGGAAAAAGCTCGCCTCTGGTACGACGGATCAGAACGGCCGGATCAAATCCTTCGGGGAGGCGGTCAAGGTTCAGAAGGGGAAGTACCGGTTGAGCTTTGATATGACGAAGTACACGGCAGGCCTTAAGAATCCGTTCTTCCCGGAGATCTCAGTTGTTTTCGTCGTCGCGGACCCCGCGCTACACTTCCACGTGCCGGTGGTGGTGAGTCCCTATGGCTACAGTACTTACCGGGGGAACTAGGGGACCTAAGGAGAATATTTTGGTTCGAGAGCGAAGTTACCAGATGTCCCGGGCAGCGATGAATTTTTTGGCAAGCCTCTCGATGCGTTCGTCGAGTGGAGCGATCACCTTTCTGCCCTCAAGGGCCATGTGGTGATCTGCACTGGTAAGCACAAAACGCGCTTTCTCCTGAGCCTTCTCGTGAATAAATGTCCTAATGTCTTTCTTGGGTACAATGGAATAGACCACCTCGCAGTCCATAGCGTTAGCAAAGCGCTCTAAGAGGTCCAAAGTAATCCTGCCTTCGATCTCGCGCTTCTCCGCCTGGGCAATGTTAGAAGCGGGGAGACCTACGCGCTGAGCGAGTACTTGCATAGTGAGTCCTAAAGCCTGGCGCATGTATTTGATCCAGCCCCCAGGGACGTCGGCTATATCCTTAATGCTCCGAATGGCCTCGATTCGTTGGTCAATTTGATCAAGTGTATCCATGTTCATAGATATTCCCCAGATTGCATACGAGGACTATAAAACACTGTTTTGGATTTTTTCTTCCAAAAGAATTGTTTCATTCAGGGCTTTATGTGTTTTTGATGACTTGGTGTGGGATTTGAAACTGAATCTCAACACGTAGGTAGGCGCTACCTTTTATCTCCACAGGGCCCTCAACGACGCACGCATCGTACTTCCGAAGCTCGATCTCACCGACCCTCACGTGATCTGTCAGCGCGAAGACGACGCTCAGGTGGGCGTCGGCCGTTGTCGTGCTCTCGCCGTTTAGGACGTGGACCACTCCGCGCGCTTGGCCGCGGCGGCACATGAGGTTGAAGTCGAGCCCCGGAGCCTCGAGGGTCGAGTGGAGGAGATCTTCGCCCGGGAACGCGATCGGCGTGAGGAGCGGGACGGAGCGGCCATTGAGCTTGATCGGTCTGCCCTCCAGCAGCACCAGCGTGCGATCGATCCCCGGAAACAGCGAGAAGGGCCCGGAGGTGGTGAGTGTCGCCATGCTCAGGCGCACCAGGAAGTCACTGGCACCTTCGGGGTAGACGAAGATCTCTTCGGTAGTGCCAAGGCCATTCTTCCAGGGCTTGTGCGTGTAGCTTGAGCGCGGGATGTGGTGCATAGGTCCTCTAGATCTCCGTGAGGGCCACGAAGCTGAGTTTCATCTCGCGCGCCTCGAGGCGAATCTGCCAGTCGTTCTTGCCGTCCGGGTCGATGAGCGTCTGTTCGATGGCGTAGACGCCGTCGGCGGTTTCGGTGATGCGCGAGTGCTTGAGCGCGCGGGCATCCGGGGTGAGAAGGATGGAGTGGTG
>JBKHVY010000257.1:0-3032 GCA_046569805.1 Bacteriovoracia bacterium
CCGTCTGCCGAGCAGTTGGAGCTGATCCCGGCGGCCAACCGCCTGCACAAGCTGGACGACGATCTGGATCAGTTGGTGGCCAACTGGCAGCAGACCCTGCTGGAGAACCTGGAAGACCCGTTCACGCAGGACAGCCTGGGCCTGTTGCCGCCCGCGTCCAAGAAACTGATCGATGCCTTCCTGGCCTCGCGCAAGCTGCCGGACCCGATGACCAGCGAGTTCGCTAACGCCGTGCAAGAGGCGCTGTCGGGGCTGGAGAAGATCGCGGTCAAGGGCGACGAGATCAAGCAGGCACTGCTGCAAGGCGGCTCGCCGGCCACGCCGGACGACCTGCGCAAGCGCTTCGACACCTTCATGAACGAGCGCTGCAAGGGCAAGGACGCCACCAAGTTGCGCTTCGTGATCGAGTGACGCGACGTGATCACGCGGGCATGACAACAAGAATTTGAGGAACGACTGATGAGTGATCTTTTCCAGAACCACGCGGCCAAGTCCGGCCCCGTTGAATGCCTCGGGCAGACGTTCCCGAGTGATGAGGCTCGCCGCGAGCACTACCTGAAGCTGCTCGCGGAGAAGCTCAAAGACCCTGCGTTCCGGAAGATCGAAGGTTTTCCTATCGGCTCGGATGAAGACATCCTCGCGCTTTCTGACCCACCGTACTACACGGCTTGTCCGAATCCTTTTATCGAAGATTTCGTTCGGCACTACGGCAAGCCGTATGACTCGTCAGTTCCGTACAGCAAAGAACCCTTTGCTGCCGATGTCAGTGAGGGAAAAAACGATCCGATTTACAACGCCCACAGTTATCACACCAAAGTACCGCATAAGGCAATCATGCGGTACATCGAGCACTACACCAAAGCTAATGACGTGGTGTTGGATGGATTTTGTGGTACAGGCATGACCGGCGTTGCTGCGGCGCACTTGGGTGAAGGGAGAAGTGCAGTTCTTCTAGATCTGTCACCGATAGCAACGTTCATCGCAAGAAATTTGAATGGATCTCTAGACGCCATTGGTTTTTCTAGCGCAGCAACTAAGCTCGTAGCTGATATTCAGAAAGCCGAAAAGACTCTCTACGAGACAAACCATACGGGCTGGAAAGTACGAGATCGTAAGACCGTCGCTCACAAGCACTACAAAAACCCCGGTGCAATAAAGGGCGAGGTTGAATTCGTTCTTTACTCGGATGTTGTGGCGTGCTCGAACTGTGGGGCTCAACACCCGTTTTACTCGATTGCCGTCGATGAAATAGAGGATTCGCTCCGTTCCGTTATCAAGTGCCCTTCTTGTGGCGTCGTCGCCAAAGAAGGCGATTGGGACACCTGCTACGAAACGCGAATTGATCCATTGCTGAATGCGCCTCACAAAGAGGCCAAGACAGTGCCCGTCCTAATCAACTACTCAGTGGGTACGAGCAGATTCGAAAAGCTACCGGATGATGATGACCTTTCAGCCATTCGAAGCGCTGAAAGAGATATTTCCCGTGTTGGTTTCCCGATCGTTGATCTGATTCGCGGCAAAGAGACTCAGAGAAATGTGCCGCGCGGGATAACGCATCTCCACCATTTTTTTACTCCGCGCGAGCTCTACTCCGTGGCGCTACTCCGTGATCGGATTAATAAATGGCCCGATGCGTCGTTGCGCCACGCACTGCTTTTTGCGCTCACCGCATGCATGCCATATGCGTCGAGAATGCGAAGGTTTAGAGCGGACCGGAAGGGAGGTGGGCCACTATCCGGGACTCTGTATGTTGGGTCGTTGATAACCCCGCCAAATGTGCTGAAGTCCTTCTTGCGCAACGCGGAGACTATCGCTTCAAGCCTTGCCTATCAGCGGTCGACACCGCGCCGCAACGTAATTTCAACGCAAAGCTCAACGCTGATGCTTGGCGTGCCTGATAAGTGCATCGACTATGTATTTGTTGATCCACCATTTGGCAGCAATTTTGACTACTCGGAATTGAATTTCTTTTGGGAATCATTGCTCGGCGTAGTCACGAGACAAACGGCCGAAGCAATTGTCAGTTCATCACAAGAGAAGCAGCTCGACGATTATCGGCGTCTACTAACGCAGAGTTTCAAGGAGTTCTTCAGAGTTTTGAAGCCCGGGCGGTGGATGACCGTGGAGTTCTCCAATACTCAAGCGTCTGTATGGAACACAATTCAAACATCACTACAGGAGGCAGGGTTTGTAGTTGCTAACGTCTCTGCTCTTGACAAGAAGCAGGGAAGTTTTAAAGCAGTAATGACCACAACAGCGGTGAAACAAGATCTCGTTATATCCGCTTATAAGCCGAACGGTGGTCTAGAAGATCGGTTTAATAAAACAGGTGGAACGGAAGACTCCGTATGGGATTTTGTTCGAACTCATCTTGGATACTTGCCAAGGGTGAAGGTCAAAGGGGGCGAGCTCGAGTTCATTGCAGAACGCGATCCTCGGATCATCTTTGACCGAATGGTCGCATGGTTTGTCCGCCATAACACGCCTGTTCCTATGTCGACTCATGAGTTCCAAGCTGGACTAACTCGGCGATTCGTAGAGCGTGACGGAATGGTGTTTTTGCCAGACCAGGTTGCCGAGTATGACAAGAAGAGGCTTCAGGTTGCGGTTGCTCCCCAAATGGAAATGTTTGTGTCGGACGAGCGAAGCGCAATTGACTGGCTCACCGATTTTTTGAAACGTCGGCCCTCCACTTATCAAGAGATACATCCGGAGTTTATTAGCCAACTTGGCGCTGGCTGGAAGAAGCATGAATCGAAGCCCGAGCTTGCGGCGCTCCTCGATGGAAACTTCATCCAATATGACGGCACTGGTGATGTTCCGAGCCAGATTCACGGTTATCTCTCGACCAATCACAAAGATCTGCGCAGCTTGGATAAGAGCAGCCCGGCATTGGTCGCCAAGGCGAAAGACCGGTGGTATGTGCCCGATCCAAACAAGGCACAAGACCTGGACAAGAAACGCGAAAAAGCGCTGCTCAAGGAGTTCGATCAGTACCGGTCCTTTACCAGGCCGTTGAAAAATCCTTCGCC
>JBKHVY010000258.1:0-3012 GCA_046569805.1 Bacteriovoracia bacterium
TGGCGAAGTCCTTCGGACTCCAGAACCTATTCGTCGACCTCAACTTCACGCTCGGCCGCGGCGAGCGGATTGGCCTCGTCGGGCGCAACGGCGCCGGTAAGTCCACGCTCCTAAAAGTTCTGCTGGGAGAAGAGCTCTCCGACGCCGGAGAGATCATCGTGCCGGCGCGCTATCGCATCGCGACCCTCAAGCAGCACTTGAGCTTCACCGCTCCCACCGTGCTCGAGGAAGCGTGCCTCGCACTTCCCGAGGAACAGAAGTTCGACCACTACCGCGCGGAAAAGATCCTCATGGGACTGGGCTTCACGCAGAAGGACTTCGCTCGGCCGCCGTCGGAGTTTTCCGGTGGGATGCAGATCCGCCTCAACCTGACGAAGGTCCTCTTGCAAGATCCGGACTGCCTGTTCCTCGACGAGCCGACCAACTACCTCGACATCGTCGGGATGCGCTGGCTCGCGGGCTTCCTGCGGAACTTCCGCGGCGAACTGGTGCTCATCACCCACGACCGCGGCTTCATGGACTCCGTCACCACGCACACCATGGGACTGTGGCGCCAGAAGCTCGTCAAGGTCGCCGGCGGCACCGACAAGTTCTACCGCAAGCTCGCCGACGAAGAAGAGATCTACGAGAAGACCCGCGCGGGCCAAGAGAAGAAGCGCAAGGAGCTCGAGGAGTTCGTCGAGCGCTTCAAGGCGAAGGCCAGCAAAGCGGCACAGGCGCAGTCTCGCGTGAAGATGCTCGAGAAGATGCCGGAGCTCTCGGAACTCGCCCGCGTTGAAACGCTGGACTTTAGTTTCAACTATCAAGAGTGCCCGGGCAAGGTCATCCTCGAAGTGAACGATTTAAGTTTTGGATGGGAGCCCGGGAAGCCGTTGTTTAAGAGCCTCTCCTTCGCCGTTCAGCGCTCGGACAAGATTGCCGTCGTCGGAAAAAACGGCAAGGGCAAGTCGACGCTCTTAAACATCCTCGCCGGTGAGCTCGATCCTTGGACAGGCACACGCCGCAGTCACCCCTCGCTGCTCCTTGGGCACTTCGGTCAGACCAACATCCAGCGGCTTCACTTGAATCACACGATCGAAGAAGAAATCATCGCCGCGAATCCTGATTTACCACTTCAGCGGGTGCGCTCGATCTGTGGGATCATGATGTTCGCGGGGGATCTAGCGAAGAAGAAGATCTCAGTGCTTTCCGGTGGAGAGCGATCGCGGGTGCTGCCGGCGAAGATCCTCGCGCGGCCCACGAACCTCCTGCTGCTCGACGAGCCGTCGAACCACCTCGACC
Organism: Bacteriovoracia bacterium; assembly: GCA_046569805.1. Classification (GTDB taxonomy): domain Bacteria; phylum Bdellovibrionota; class Bacteriovoracia; order Bacteriovoracales; family Bacteriovoracaceae; genus UBA6144. The sequence continues at coordinate 1,282 of JBKHVY010000258.1, forward strand.
AAGAATCGGTGCAGGCGCTCCTGGACGAGCTCAAGGTCTACCCGGGCGCGGTGATCGTCGTCACGCACTCCGAGGCCTTCGTGCGCGAGCTCGCCGAGAAGCTCATCGTGTTCCACGACGACCGGGCAGAGTTCGTGCTCGGCAGCTACGAGGACTTCCTCAAGCGCGGCGGCTGGGGCGACGAGGAGGTCGCAAGGCCCGCGATCGCCACCAAGCGTGACCGGAACGAGATCAAGCGCCTGCGCGCGGAGCTCGTCCAGGAGCGCTCGCGCCAGCTCTCGCCGCTCAAGAAGAAGATCGAGCTCCTCGAGACGAAGATCGACCGCGCCGAGAAGCGTGCGGCGGAGCTCGAGAACCACCTCATCGAGGGGGGCGGTGACGTCGCGGCGCTCGCCAAAGAGCTCGGCGTGCTCCGCAAGGACATCGACGCGGACTTCGAGGCGCTGACCGAGCAGTCGCTCGCGCACGACGAGATATTCCGCGGCTTCGAGGCGCGCCTTCAGGAACTCGGCGAGGCCTAGTTCGTCGCTTCGAGCACGCGGTTCATCAGCTCGGCCTGCCAGCTCAGGTCGTGCGCGTTCCAGTCGATGCCGGGCGAGGGCTCGAGCGACAGTGATCCGGCTGCGGCGGAGACAATTTTTATCGTGGGCCGAAGGCGGACGTTGTGCTCGGCGATGAGCTCGGGGTAGCGGAAGCCCGCGTCCACGGCGACGACGCGCCAGCCGCGCGCCTTGAGCGCTTCGGCGTGGAGGTCGAGCTCGCGCTCGAAGAGCAGGCAGTTGCGCGTAGGCATCGAGCTCCAGAGGCAGCTCCCGTCGGAGAAGACGACGAGCAGGGGTGTAGACTGGTCACGCAGGAGTTCCGTCACGTCCGCGCTCGAGACGAAGCTGAAGTGCTTCACGGGGTACGCCTCGGACTTTTCGGAGGCGAGGCCTGTGGCGGTGAGAAGGAAGAATCCGAGGAGAATGTGCGCGAACCGTTTCATGCTGCGTACACTGCCACGAAACGGCGCGGGAATGGGAGTGCCGAGAGATTTTTACGGCCCTCGCCCCCTCTGCACACCGGAATTTTGATGTGTTAGCGTTTCGGTCGCTCTGGGAGAAAGCTTGAGTAAAAAACTTAAGTGTTATGAGCTTCGATGGCAGCTTTAAAAAACGACGAGTTGCGCGCCAACTTCTGCATGTACTCGAGCGTGTCCTGGCGGAGCGGCTCTGGGAACGTGTGCCAAGGCCAGATGTGCTCTTCAGGAACGTAGCGGAAGGTGAAGTTGATCCGGCGAGTTCGAAACCCCTCGATCGCCGGGCCCAGGGGCTCCGGCGTTCGCTTCTCCTCGACCCGCTGAACGCGATGGAAGGTTTGCTTCTTCCAGCGGTCGCCTCCGAAGATCTGGAGCGAGCTATCTTCGAGCCACTGGGAGAGGACTTCGTTGCTCTTTCCGAGAGTGGACTTCCCCTCGACGAACTGGAAGAAGGCCCGGTCTCCCAGCGAGAGCGAACCCACGGGCCCCGGCTCGAAGTCCTTGTGCTCACCGACGCGCGCGTTGTCGACCCACTTGTCGTCGACGAGCTCGCTGCCGTAGAAGTTGATCAGGCACGTGTTGAGCCGCCACTTCTCCGGGAAGAACTTCTTCGGGAAGCGGTTGCGGGCGGTGAACTCGATGCGATCCACGAGCTCGGCCAGGAGCCGCGGGTAGGGTTCCGCACGCACGCAGCGATGGAGGATGCCCTCGGG
>JBKHVY010000259.1:0-2964 GCA_046569805.1 Bacteriovoracia bacterium
CGCTCCCATGGGAGAGCTGCTTTTTGTCTGCGGCAATGACCAGGGAGCGCGGGGCTACCTCACGCACCTTAAACAGCTAGCTGACGTCGAGGCCGAGAGCGGGAACAAGTGTCGCTATCTGCGCCTTCGTTCCTCGGACATCAAAGCACCAGAGCTCCTTGAGAGGTGGAGCGCGGACGCTGCGGCGACGAAAGTGGGAGAGTTCCACACGGAGCCCGGGATCTTCGGCTGGAACAAGATTGATCGAGGCTCGGAGCTCCTCGCCCAAAGTCTGCCGAAGCTGCTGGGGGTCGGCGCCGACCTTGGAAGCGGCTACGGCTACCTCAGTCGGAGTATAAAAGCCAAATCTCCGGATGTGCACGTGCACTTGATCGAAGCCGATGCGCGCGCGCTCGCCTGCTCGAAGACGAACCTCGAGGGCTTCCCGGCGACGGAGTTTCACTGGTGCGACGTGGTAGCAGAGCCGAAGCGCCTCCCGCAGCGGCTGGATTGGGTGGTCACGAATCCACCCTTTCACACAGGAAATAAAACGGATCCAGATCTCGGTCGCGCCTTCATCGAGGCCTCTGTTAAGATGCTCAAGAACTACGGCCGATTGTACCTCGTGGCGAATAAGTTTCTCGGCTACGAGGAGCTGTTGAAAGAAAACTTCTCAAGCGTCGAGCGCGTGGCCGACGTCGATGGGTTTAAGGTTATCCATGCCAAACGATAAGCGCCATCCGCGGGTTGATCAACTGATTGCAAGCCTCGGCTACGCTTCCCGGCGCGACGTGCCGGTGTTGATCAAGAAAAATATTCTTAGGGCCGATGGCATCGATAAGCTCAAGGCGGACATGCGGCTCGATCCGGAGCTCTTGCGCGTCGGGGGGGAGCCGCTGGATCACCCGCACGGACTTCTGATCCTGCTCCACAAGCCCTTGGGTGTGGTGTGTTCTCACAACGAGGACGAGGGGCAGCTTGTCTATGATCTGCTCCCGGCACGCTGGTCGCAGCGCGAGCCACAGCTCGTGAGTGTGGGGCGCCTGGACAAAGAGACCTCAGGACTTCTCCTCCTCACAGATCAGCACGATCTCGTGCACCGGCTGACGTCGCCGAAGCATCACGTGGCGAAGACCTACCACGTGCGCGTCTCCGCACCTCTCGATCCGGAGCTCGTGGCGATCTTTAAGTCGGGCGAGCTGATACTGAAGGGAGAAGAGAAGCCCTGCCTGCCGGCCGAGCTCACGATCCATACAGAGTTTACCGCCACCGTGGTTCTCCAGGAGGGCCGATACCACCAAGTGCGCCGGATGTTCGCCGCCCACGGGTGCCCCGTTGTGGAGCTCCATCGTTCGCGCTTCGGCGCGCTCGAGCTCGGGAGCCTCGCGCCCGGAGAGTTCGTGAATCTTCCACTGACTACTCAGATCTGAAGGGGAGTCTTCGGGAGAGTTCCTCGATGGCACTCGCGACGTGTTTCTTCTCGGCGTCGATGAAGCCCGAGATCGCCTGAGCGAAGCCGGGGTGCTTAATTTTGTGGGCGCTGTAGGTGCGCACGGGCCTAAAGCCGCGCGGGATTTTGTGTTCGCCTTGGGCGCCGGCCTCGAAGACCTTGAGCTTTTTTTCGATGCAGAAGTCGATGCCCTGGTAGTAGCACAGCTCGAAGTGCAGGTTCTGTCGGTCGATGCGCGCGCCCCAGTAGCGGCCGTAGAGCTTTTCCTGGTCAAAGAAGAACAGCGAGCCGGCGATGGCTTCATCGCCCAGGAGCGCCCGGACGTAGAGGATCTTGTCTTTCATGGTCTCGAAGACGCTTAGAAAAAATTCTTCCTGGAGGTAGGCGTAGCTCTGCTTTTTGGAGATCGTCGAGAGGTAGAACTGGTACATCTCGCGCGCGTGCTCCCGGGTGAGGCCCTCGCCCGTCACGCGTTCGATCCGCAGCTCCGGGAAGGCCCGCTCCTGTGCGATCGTCTTCGCCTTCTTCGCTTTCAGCGTCGAAAGGAAGTGCGAGAAGCTGAGGTAGCGCGGGTTTTCGAAGTGGTACTGGAAACTCTCACGGATGAGGTAGCCCTCATCCTTTAAGAAGTCGCGTTCGACGTCAGTGACGAAGAGGAAGTGGAGCGAGGAGCAGCTGTGTGTCTGAAAAAACGCCTCGAGCTGTTGCAAAAGCCTGCGCGCCACCGACGCATCAAACTCTCGCATCAAAAAGTGCGGCTGCGTGCTTGGCGTGAGCGGAATCATCGAGGTGAGCTTCGGGTAGTAGGCGAGGGAGTGGCGAGAGTAGGCTTCGGCCCAGTTCCAGTCGAAGATATACTCACCGTAGCTGTGGCCTTTGACGAAAGAATAGAGCAGGGCCCCGGATTCGGAGTCGGTGAAATAGAGAGGAATCCATCCGGCATCCTCGCCGACCGACTGACTGAGAGTCAGGGCTTCGAAAAACCTTCGATCGATGAAGGGTGACGTGGGTCCGAGTTCGGGCCAGGTCACTTGACTGAGTTCAAATTGCGCCAAAAAAATGTCCTAAGTCCCTGCTAAACCAAAGACTGTCATGAGAAAAAATAATCCTCAACATTATACGTGTTCACCTAAATTATGTAAGTTTTACACCAAGCATCACAACCCCCCTCAAACCCGAGTAATTTCGCGCTAAATTATTAGGGAATATTAAAGATTTGATTTTTTGATTAAGACGTCAGCGTCAAGTAGCTGAATTCTTAGTTTCAAATATGAATTTTTAAACACACTTAAAAACTCAGGTTACAAAAATTTTCGCATAGGGTAATGCGGGTAACGACTCTGACAACGGCAACGCCGGCGGCACAACAGGCACAACTCGCGGCGGCTCTCAGGGCGGCGGCACTCAGGGCGGAACTCAAGGTTCATCTCGCGGCGGCGCTCAGGGCGGCGGCACAACTGGCAACGCTCAAGGTAACTCACGTGGCGGCGCTCAGGGCGGCGGCACAACTGGCAACGCTCAAGGTAACTCACACG
>JBKHVY010000260.1:0-2957 GCA_046569805.1 Bacteriovoracia bacterium
AGCCTATGCAAAACCCTTTTTCTATTCTTGCCGCTCTCGGTGCTATCATCCTCTGGGCGTTGCTGGCCATGACCTCAAAATTGCTCGCTGGCATCCCACCATTTTACCAACTTAGCATCGCCTTTTTTATCGGCGCTCTACCGGTGCTCACGGGCCCGAGCGCCTTTCCACCGCCACGCGTGCTGGCCTTGGGTGTGGCGGGACTTTTCGGCTATCATTTCTTCCTCTTCACTGCCTTCCGCCTCGCTCCTCCGGTGGAGGCGAATCTGATTAATTATCTGTGGCCCATGTTCATGGTGCTCTTGGCCCCGCTGTTTTTCTCACACGCTTATCTCTCGCGCGGTCACCTCTTTGGTGCGGGCCTGGCGCTTGTGGGAGTTGCGATCCTTATGAGTTATCAGAGTGTGTCTTTCACTGCTTCGAGTGTTGCGGGATACTTGTCTGCGCTCGCCGCGGCCCTGATCTGGCCCGTGTACTCGCTCCTCAAAAGTCGCACGCCGCAGGTTGCGCTCAAGACCACCGCAGGCATCTGTCTTGTGGCCGGGGCCTTGAGCCTCGTGACTCATTCTGTGACGGAAGTGACACCTGTTCCCACGCTCCAAGAGTGGGGCCTTTTGTTATGGCTTGGCGTTGGTCCCTTCGGCGCCGCATTTTATCTTTGGGACTTTGCTTTAAAAAAAGGCGATCCTCGGCTGATTGGTTCCCTCTCGTACCTCACGCCCGTCCTCTCAACAGTTTTCCTTGTATTTGTGGCCAATCAAACTGCTACCACCGCCACATGGGTGGCAATGTTACTCATGACTCTTGGTTCCCTTGTAGGGGGACGTCTTTCCCGGTAAGGTGGCCTTCATGCAGGCCTATTACCTCGATCAAGAAAACTACTTTCGCGCCACCACGCTGCCGCCGCTCAAGCACTCGGCCCAGGTGGACGCGGAGCTGGGCTTTAGCATCAACGACATCGAGAACCGCTTGCACCGCGCGGCCTTCGAGCTCGACCCCGAGGGCCACGTCGGCACCTGGGGCAAGAAGATGCACGCGGCCCAGACGTGGGTGGGCCTTGCGCCGCAGACGCTGCTGACTCCGTACGACGAACTGAGCCGCATGTGCGACCTTCTGCACTTGCCCGAGGGAGCGCACGTGGCGGACCTCGGCGCGGCCTACGGGCGCATGGGCTTCGTGCTGCACAAGCGCTTTCCCGGGGCCCACTTCACGGGCATCGAGATCGTCGAAGAGCGCGTGAACGAAGGCAACCGCCTCTTCGCGCTCCACGGCTGCAAGAACGCGCGCCTCATCCAGCACGACATGTTCGCCAAGGACTTCCAGCTGCCGCTCGCCGACTGCTACCTGATCTACGACTACGGCGCCATCGATCACCTGCGCTGGACCATGGGCCAGCTGCAGAACCTCGCCACCGTCCACCGCTTCCAGGTCATCGCCCGCGGCGAGACCATCCGCTCGCTCATCCAGTACGCCCATCCCTGGCTCGCGGACGTCGCGGTCGTGAAGCACGAGAAGAACTTCTCGGTCTACGCCAACTACGTCTCGTAGTCGTTCCCGCACTGCTCGAGGCACTCGCGCTTGTCGCGCGCGCGGCCACTCCGTGCGGTTTGGATGCCGCGCTCGTTGGCCTCGAGGTCGGCGGCGTCGGCGTTCCCGAGGCCTAACAGATCGAGAATCTCCTTAGCAAGCCCTAGCGAGCGAGCCGCGCCCGCGGAGCACTCCAGCGTCACCACGCAGGTGAGGGTGCAGTGCTTGTGCTTGTCGTTGAGCGGTAGGCGGTTCAGCTCTCGCGCGAGGCTTCGGCCGTTGCGGATGGCACACGGGGTGATCTTGCCCTTGGCGAAGGCCGGATACGTAAGGAGCAAACTCATGATCGCGACGAAGAGGTAAGGCATGAGAAAAGCTTACCGAGAGTGGTGTCTTATGCCAAAAAGAATTAGTTCAGCCCGTAGTTTGTGAGGACGCGGGCACACTGCTCTTCAACGGCGGCAAGGAGGCGCGCTTTGAGGTCTTCCGGAAGAACGGTGTCTTTCTTGAAAACGCTTTCCACAGTGGAGGCGTAGGCAGCTGTGCCGACGAGCGCGAGAGCGGCGAGATACGCATTCTTCATAAAAAAACCTCCTGTGGATGCAGGAGGTTTACCAGAAAAAAACAAAATGAAAAGTGAAGATTGTGTGAGCGACTAATCCTTCCAGACCGGAGAGTCGACGAGCTTCGAAACGTCGAAGCCTTCGCGCTGAGCTGTCGTCTTCAAGGCTTCGATGATGTTGGCATCGAGAGTCGGCGTGCGAGAGAGGACCCACAGGAAGTCGCGGTTCGGGGCGCCGACCAGAACGTAAGAGTAGTCAGAAGCGAGATCTAAGATCCAGTAGTCACCAGCGAAGAGGCCGAAGCGGTTAAAGAACGGGACGAAGCTGACCTTGAGCTTCGAGTTCGTTTCCTTGTCCGCGACGCTGGCGATGGCGTTGGCGACGTTGAGCTTGCCGTTGGACTTGAGCTTACAGGTGTTCTTGACGTCGATCTTGCCGTCGCGGCGAAGCGCGTACTCGGCCTTCGAGGCGCCGCACTTCTTCTGAAAGCTATTCGCGAAGCGCGTGATCTCGTACCACGTGCCGGTGTAGCGCTGGAGGTCGACGGATTCGACCGTGCGAACCGGGGAGCCCGCATCGTTGGCGGCGCAGGCAACGAATGACCAAAGCACGAAACTCAAAATCATAGTCCACTTCATACAAACCTCCAGGTTAGGCTTTTTGTTATAGCGAATGGGCGCACAGTAGTAACAGAGACGAGACTTAGACAAGGAGAGTTTACTTGTGCCAGACTTTCGGGATGAACATCCTCCTCGTCATCCTCTGGTCGCTGCTGTCGAGCGCGAGTGCCGAAACGGACCTCGGTCGCCACCAAAACAAGAACTTAGGCACCGTCACGGCGACGGACTTTCGGACGACGATCCAGCG
>JBKHVY010000261.1:0-2956 GCA_046569805.1 Bacteriovoracia bacterium
CGAGGCGCAGGGCTTCTGGATGGGGCTCGCGATTTCCCTCGCCCTAGTTGCGAGTGGGCTCTTCGCACTGACCTGGTACCGCATGAAAAAACTCACCTTCGCTGTGGGAGAAGTTGCATGACGTGTGCCTTGTGTGAGCGTGAGCAGAAGCTTCTGCGCGGTGAGTACCCGTACCTCATTCATGAATTTGAACACTCGTGGTGGCTGCTCGGAGAGCACCAATACTACGAGGGGTACAGTGTGCTACTTTTGAAGGGCCATGCGCGCGAATTGACCGAGCTCTCGACTCAGAGATCTCTTGCGGTGTTTGCTGAGCTGCTCCAAGCTCAGTCGTGCGTGGAGCGTGCCCTCAAGCCGCACAAAATGAATCTCTGCTCACTGGGGAACGTGGTTGATCACGTGCACTGGCACTTGTTTCCACGCTATGCGAATGACCCAAAGCGCGAAAATCCGCCATGGCTTCAGATGGGGGAGTTCTCATCAAAAAACATTTCGCCTGAACAGGCACAAGTGACTATCGAAAAGTTCCAGTCTTACCTAAAATAGAGGGGAACCTCTCTCGCAAGGATATACTCATGTCTCTTTCTCAACGCGTCTTGGGCCTCACTGAATCGGAAACTCTGGCGATGAGTCGCCGGGCCAACGAACTCAAAGACAAAGGTGTTGATGTGATCAACATGAGCCTCGGGGAGCCGGACTTCAAAACTCCTGATGTCATCAAGCAAGCAGCGAAGGCCGCCATCGATGCGGATTTCTCATACTACACTCCTGTCCCTGGCTACAAGGACCTGCAGGCCGCGATCGCGCGCAAGTTCCAGCGCGACAACAACTTAACCTATGCGCCGGGACAGATCGTCGTCTCGACCGGTGCGAAGCAATCGATCATCAACGTCATCATGGCGATCGTTAATCCGGGAGACGAAGTCGTTCTGCCGGCGCCCTACTGGGTGAGCTACGCTGAGATGGTCACCCTCTTCGATGGAACGGTCACTCAGCTTGCTACTGGCATCGACACCGACTTCAAGGTGACCCCCGCGCTCCTCGAGAAGACGCTCACGCAGAAGACGAAGGCGTTTCTTTTCTCGAGTCCCTGCAATCCTACCGGCACGACCTACACCGAGGCTGAGCTGCGTGCGCTCGGCGAGGTGTTCAAGAAGTTCCCGAACCTCGTGATCATCTCCGACGAAATCTACGAGCACATTAACTTCATGGGCCCTAACTTCTCCCTCGCGTCGATCCCCGAGCTCTACGATCGCACGGTCACGGTCAACGGCCTCTCGAAGGGCTTCGCCATGACGGGCTGGCGTCTCGGCTTCATCGGCGCGCCCAAGGCGATTGCGGATGCTTGCGTGAAGATCCAAGGACAGTTTACGAGTGGTGCGTGTTCGATCACTCAGCGCGCGGCGATCACCGCGATGGAGATGGATCCCCGGGACCTCGCACCAATGCGCAACGAGTTTCTCAAGCGCCGTGATCTTCTCGTGCGCTTGTTCCGCGAGGTTCCGGATGTGCAGGTGAATAATCCTCAAGGGGCGTTCTACTTGTTCCCGAAGGTCGATAAGTACTTCGGACGCAGCGACGGCAAGACGACGATCAAGGACGCGAAGGAATTGTGCCTATGGCTGCTCGAAGAAGCCCACGTGGCACTCACGCCGGGTGGCTCTTTTGGCGCACCCGAATACTTCCGACTTTCTTACGCCACCAGTGAAGACAAGATCGCTGAAGCCGTAAAGCGCATCAAGACTGCTCTCGCGAAGCTCAAGTGATGGATCTTCGAAAGAACCTAAGCTTCGGCTTCGAGCAGACTTTCACCACGCCGGACTGGTGGACCGAGCCGGGCTTCGTTTCCACTTCAGATACTCCCTTGAAACGCGAGCGCATGCTTTCGTGTGCCACTGAGATCGCCAACGTTCTCGGTGGGACCGTGAAGGAGAGCCTCGATATCTGGAACCACATCCAGTTCGAAGTGGTCGCTCCGACGGGAGAGACGCGCTTCTACGTCACGATGGATCCGGGCTCGATTGAAATCAAAACTCAGCCGTGCTTAATTGATCAGATCGAAGAGCTCAATCGCCCGATGTTCGAAGGTGCGGCCCGAGCGGGACTCGTGACCTATCGCAACTGGTGGTACGGCGTGAAGGGCGGCACCGAGGGTGGTTGTCACGTGAACATGGGAGGTCTAACCCCCGAGTCGAATCCATTGATGGCCGACCCGAGGCTCGTGGCGCGCTACTTCGCCTGGCTTCACAATCACCCGGAGTTTCACTATCCGTTCATGGGCCCGGATACGGGCCCCGGTGGAAACGCTCAGCGGATGGATGAACACGCAGTGGAAAACGCCCTTAGGCCACTGACAGAGATCCTCCGGCGCTCTACTTTGACTCCTGAGGAGCTGCGGACCGAGCTTCTTGAGACGACGCTAGTGAGAGAGAAGAGCTCGATGCCATCGTTGACGAAGTTCAAGGCACCGGACTTCTTACTCGAAGACCGTGCTCAGGAGGCACCGTACTCGGAGTCGGAACTGCGCCTTATCTGTGACTGGCGCGTGCGCGTTCTGGAAAAACTCCAGGAATCTCACGAGCCGCTCGAGTGCCACCCACGTGGTTATTGGCACGGACATCGCCTGAGTTCTGTATACCTGTGGGATCGGTTTACGCAAACGGCGACGGGCCTCGGTCTCAATCCGACGGACTATCGCGTGTTCTTTGATCGGCAGTTTCCCTTGCTCTTAGGCGGAGTGAATCTCCCGGCCAACGTGCAACTGCGTGAAGGGCGCAGGCCCCGCGTGATTACCAATGTTCAGATGCGCGGTGAAACTGTGATTAGTAAAACCATCGATACGCGCCACAAGCGGCTTGAGGTTTTCGTGCCAGATGGTACCTGGGCCATTCGCTATGGGAGTGACTTCCTCGCTCCCGACTGGATGCCCTATGGTACGGGGTACTTCGCCATCGTC
>JBKHVY010000262.1:0-2934 GCA_046569805.1 Bacteriovoracia bacterium
GGAATCATTCAAAACTCATCTTCGCTGGAATCTGATCGTTCCCAAGGAACAAATCAGCATCGTTAAGAAAGACAACCAAGTTGTCCTTGAGACGCTCAATCTCCCGCTCTACGAGCAGCTCGTGGGTGAACTGGCGAAGCTCAAGCGCGCTGAGGGCTACATTGAGACGGTGACCTATAACCAAGACAATTTTCCCTCGAAGCCGGCACAGGCGATCGTTACACTCAAGAATTCCTCCGTAGAGCTATTTAGCTTCTACCGAGACGTCGATCGGAAGTGGATCCTCGACTTCTGGGTCAACACCGACACCGTGCCCTCGACCGCTGCGTCGTTCAAGAAGCCGCTGCCGCTCCCGGCCGAGGCCGCACCGAAGGCCGCCGCGGGCGCCCCGAAGAAGAAGGCGATCCCCGTCGCCCTCCGCGCCCCGAAGAAGTCCCTGCTCGACGTGGTGGCTCCTCCCGTCGCGACTGTAAAGAAGACGAATCCTGAGTACCGCGACTTCCGTTACGGTGCGGCTTTCATCTGGGACTACCCAGCTCTTCTTCCGCAGCTCGAGCGCGACATCATCCTCGAGAGCAAGACTCCGGACTCGCTCTATCCGATCAAGGACCGCGAGCTCCTCGACGACCCGAAGGAAGCTCACCTGCAGTTGAGCATCAACCTGTACCGCGAAGAGAAGTGGGGACTGATGAACAAGTCCATCACGCTCTACACGAAGAAGTACGGCGAGGACGCGAACTACGACCTCAACGAATGGCTCAAGGTCAACTCGATCTTCAAGGCCAACATCACGAAGAAGGACCGCACGCTCCAGGCGTCGGCGATGAACCTCCTAACGAACCTCCTCGAGCGCACTAGCGACTACGAGCTCAAGCGCGCGGCCTTCCGCTACGTGCTCCAGTACCACCTCGACCGCGAGGACTACTTCAAGACGCTCGACCTCGCGAAGCGCCTCTTCGTCGAAGCTCGCGCCCAGTACGACCACGACATGGTCGTCCAGGCGTCGGGGGTCATCCTGAACTCGCTGGCGCGCCTGCGCCAGGACGATAAGATCTCCGAGTTCCTGAGCGACAAGAAGCTCGCGTCGATGCTCGCCCCGCAGACGGAGCTCGCCTACACGACGTACGCCCTCCTCGGGAGCGGCAAGAACGCGGAGGTCATCCGGCGCTTTAGGGCGCAGGAGAAGAACCTCGTCAAGCCGATCCACCCGAGCATCCTCTTCAACGCCGCGGAGGCGTACTTCCGCGAGGCCGAGTACGCCGAGGCGATCCGGCTCTTCGACGGCTTCGCCGCGGACTGGGCGCACCTCAAGGAAGCCTCCTTCGCGCGCCTGCGCCTCGCGCTGAGCTACGAGATCCTCGACCGCGGCGCCGCCGAGACCCTCGTCCTCTACCGCAACGCCATCGACCGCAGCCCGTATCCGGAGGTCCGCTACGAGGCGAAGCTCCGCTACGTCGGCATGCGCCTGGCGCGCAAGCTGAGCCCGACGGCCGAGGACAAGGAGCTCGAGGTGTTCCTCGAGCAGTCGGAGGACGAGAAGAAGGCGCTCACGGCGGACCTCAAGAAGCTCCTGTGGCTCGTGCGCCTACGCACGTTCGTGAACCAGAAGGACTACGACAAGGCCCTCGCGTACCTGACGTCGATCCCCGTCGACACGCTCCGGCCCGCCGAGCACCGGGTCTTCGACGGCGACGGCGCGGAGATCGTCTTCGGCGTGATCCAGCAGACCTACCTCAAGGAAGACTACGCCCGGGCCGTGAAGACCTGGGAGGTCTACAAGGACAAGTACGAGAAGCGCGTGGCTTCGAACCCGTACATGAACTTCGTCGTCGCCGACAGCTTCATTAAGCTGGGCCTCTACCAGAGCTTCGACCGCGCGTACCTCGCGCTGAAGGGCATGCAGAACGAAGAGCTCCGTGAGTATCCCCTGTGGGTGGAGCGGACCAAGACTCTTCCGCTTGCGGACATGATCGAAGAGCTTAGCCTCATCCGTGCGATTTCCGCGCGCGAGTGGGACCAGGCAGAGGCCAAGTTGGCCTCGTATCCAGTGTCACTTCGGGACTCCGTAAACTTCGCTTACTACCGGGGGCAGGTCGCTTTCCAACGTAAAAACTGGGACCTGGCCGCCGAGGAATTCGAGAAGGTGCTGCTCAAGCAGGACCCGAAGAATCGTCTCACCCCACGGCAGATGTCTGAGCTTCTGATGGGTTACGTCGAGAGCCTCTATAACCTCAAGGACCAGGAGCGATTCAAGACGGTCGTGAAGGCGCTGGCCCGGGATATCCAACAATCTAAGTCGGCATCAATCTTGAATGTAGCCGAGCGGGTTAACTACCTCCTCATCGAATCACTGGTGGGGGACGCAAAACCGGATTGGACAGAAATCGAAACCCTCGTAAAAAACTTCGGCGAGAGATTTTTAAAATCTCCTTACACTGCCCGGATTCAGTATTTGTTAGGTCTCTCGTTCCTGAGAAATGGTAAACTGGAAGAAGGAAAATTGGTTCTTCGCCAGCTGATAGAGAAACAAGAAATCCCGCTTTACGTGAGGGAGATGGCCAGGACGGAATTGTCGGCCCTCGAGTTGAAGGAAAAGCGGTTATAGTCACTCTTTGACAACGGACAGGAGGTCTAATGTTAAAGTCAGTTCAGAACATTGTTGGAAACCACCCTAAATTCACCAAGTCTTTGGAGACAGCACGGAACGTTGCTGTGACGAAGACTCCGGTGCTCATCAGTGGTGAGGCGGGCTGCGGAAAGCGCACGCTCGGTCACTACATCCACACACACTCAGTGCGGAAGAACCAGACGATCGAAGTCGTCGACTGCAGTTCTGACATCGCTGAGGTCGAGCGCCGAGTGCTCGGCTTCCGCGAAGCCGACGGTCGCTTCCAGCGCGGAGTCCTCGAAGTCGCAAACGGGGGAACGGTCATC
>JBKHVY010000263.1:0-299 GCA_046569805.1 Bacteriovoracia bacterium
CCACCCGATGGCGACCATCGCCGATCTGCAATACAAGGCCGACCTCCTTCCGAGGAAGGGAGCCGCCGGGGCTACCACCGGGAGCGACGTGATCTATGGCCTCGACCAGCTCGTCTCGCTCAAGAACACGGAGCGCTACCTGACGAGCCTGATCCTCCTGTACCCGATCTTCGAGGTCGAGAAGGACGTTTGGATGCAGGACCTGAGAAGCATCGTGGACGGGTACCTGCGCTCGACCGGGCCCGGAGCGGGCCAAGTCTCACCGGCGCTCTACTTGCTCACGGGTGCGCTCAAGGTTG
>JBKHVY010000263.1:309-2904 GCA_046569805.1 Bacteriovoracia bacterium
TTCAGACCGCGATCTCCCAAGAGGCGCTGCTGGCCGGCGAGCCGATCATTCCGGGGTTATTTTCGAAGCACCACCGCCAGCTCCTCGGGGGCGGCTCGTGCAAGGGGGAGACGGAGTACGTCGCGCATAACCGGAGTAACAACTTCTTCTGTTTCCTGCGCACCAATAAGCAGCTCATGACGAACTATCTCCAGTACGTCTTGATCAAGAACGGCTTTGGTCGGCCAGAGCAACGAAGCTTCTATGACCTGGCGTACACGACGGGAGACCTCAGCAAACTCTCCGAGTTCCTCGGGGCCGACGTCAAGGTCGAGCTGAATGCCGCGAAGAAACCGGTGGTAAAGCTTTCGGCAGTGAAGACGTTTAATGCGGACAAGGAGAGCTACGAGCTCGAGCTTCCCACCGCTGACGAGCTAGTCAACCCGAAGGTTCTCTACTCCGAGAAGCTCCGGACGCTCCTCGGGATGCAGGACCGGATCATCACGGAGCTCGAGAAGCTGCATCCCGTGCGCCGGGACCTGGACGTCGACAGCATGCTCACGATGTGGGGGATCCAATGAAAGCGCTCATGATCCTATGTCTCATCGCCGGAAGCTCTCTCGCGATTGCGAGTCCAGTCGAGGTCGACTACGCCACCGAGTTCACGGTCGAAGACTACGAGAAGAACTCCTGGGCGAACCCGCACCGGGCGACGGGCCAGCACCAGTGCCAGTCGGACTCCTCCTTAGGACATCGCTGCGAGGTGCTGGGCGTGAACTTCACGGACTGTAACCAGGCGGCGCTGAAGCTCAAGCGCGAGGACTGCTGTAGCGGCAGTCGCCACGGCGGCGTGAGCATCGGCTTCAAGATGACCTACTGCGGGAGGCTCTAATGGGACTGTTTGAGATCTTCCACGTCGTCCTGACCTGGGTCGGGAAGCGCTGGCGCAAGCAGCGGAAAGACCAGTAGTCACCTTCGATTGATGCCCTGGTGTAAATTTTACACCAGGGAACCTTGTGGCTCCGGATTCAGGCTATGATGACATATCTTATCTGGAGATTCGAATGAAGCACCTATCTCTGTCGCTGCTAGCAACCTGTTTGATCCTCGCGTCGTGCCAGTCGAGAGACGACTCGTCGAAAAAAAATCAAACGCCATTAGCGTCGCCGGAGCTCACGAACGAGGCCCTCCTCGAAGGCGCCCGGTCCGCGAAGTTTAGCCTCACGACGACGCGGGTCGCGAAGATCAAGCCCGATCTCTCGAATCTTGCCGAGTACCTCAGGCAGGTCGACGACATCGAGTTCTTCCTTGAGAGTAGCGAGCCGTTGCCGGAGGCCGAGCTGGACTGCAAGTTCAATTACAAATTCGATAACCAATCGTTTCGCGCGTCAGTAGCGAAGGGAGCGCGGAGCGTGCGCATGATCGTCGATGTCTCGGAAGGTAGCCTCGATGCTCTCTACGCGCTCTGTTCATTGGCGACGGCGTCCGACCAGCTCTACAGCACATATGTGGTCGTTCACAGAGCGGTGGTGCTGGACAAGTCGACCTCAAGCTCCGAGCTCCCGTTCTTCATGTCTGAGCGGCCTCTCGTGCTTCTGCGTGGTGCCGAGCTCTATTTTAGGACATTCCCGACTCCTGTGACGATCCAGACCTTCATCAGCGATGGGGGAAAGATTTCTACATTCACCACACAGGAGGCGGAGTCAAGTGCGCCAGGGGATTTCGGTTTTTCCGGCGGGGCCATCAAGCTCCAAGTTGGCGAGGCGTATGGTTCCGTTGTCTTCCATCTGCGTGGCATGGATGGGGGAAGCATGGCGAAGTTCGACGGTCAGGGGGAGCTAGGCCGCGACGGCTACTCAGGCAGAAATGGTGGAGATAGTGGGAGTGTGGATCTAACCGTGAAGCAAGAGACCGATCTGTCGGTGGCCTTCGTCTACGCCCCCGGCAAGGGATCCGCGGGCGCACTCGCGCCGGCAGCGACACCCAGCGGTTACCGGGGAAGCCAGGGGGCCCGGGGGAAAGACGGTGTGAACCTTAGCTCATCGTTCAAGATCGAGGCGACAGGTTACTCCGTCGAGGTCAGCGACTCCTGGTCAAACGTCTTTGGCGATCTCTGAGGACGCCAAGTGCTCGAAGGCATGGTGTCCGAGGAACTTGATGCTCAGTTTTGGGTTCACGGAAAGGGGCCACGCCGAATCTGTCGCATGGTCTTGGTCCTGCTCTTTGCGACTGGCGACCAGCACCCCTGATAAGAGCGAGACGAGGTCGCTCGCGCGTGTCCAGGTCTTGAGGCTGGCGAAACTATCATACCCCAACAAGAGATGGATCCGCAGATCCGGGCGATGCTGCTTGAGGCGCAGGACCCAGTTCACGGTGGGATTGTGCGCTCCTTTTAAGAGGAAGCCGGGGTACACGTGCACGGGCCTTGCAACCGAACGATGGATCTGCAGGCTTAAGTTGCAGATGTGCTCGATGACATCACTCTCGTTTTTTAGGGGTTTGTGCGGGTTTCGATCCGGACACACAAATAGGGGCATCTCTGGGGGCGACAGATCAATACACGCGCCGTGGCCTTGGTGCCAGGGAGCGAAGGTGCCGCCGTAGAAAACGACGTCA
>JBKHVY010000264.1:0-2897 GCA_046569805.1 Bacteriovoracia bacterium
ACGGTGGCCTGGTTCGAACGCGAGGCCTTTGAGATGGAAGCGGAAGCTACCGTCGACGGCGTTCGTGTGTTGATGTACCTGCGTAACTACCGCCGGGACCACTGCTACTACGACTTCGTCCTCATCACTCCCCGCTCTCGCGACCCGCAGAGCTTCGCTGCCTTCCAGACCCTGCTCGATTCCGTGAGGTTTCCATGATCGCGCGGACCAAGGAGCACATCGAGTTCATTGGCGAGATGATGGAACTTCTGTGGCAGGTCACGCGAGCTAGCGTCACGCGGCCTTTCTACCTCAACCGAATTAACGAGCAGATCGTGGAACTGGGCATGCGCTCACTCTCGATCACGCTCGTGATCGGTTTCGTCATGGGCCTCGTCATGACTCTCCAGTTCGGATACGGTCTAGCAAAGTTCGGTGGTACCCTCTACGTACCGGCCATCGTCTCTCTCTCGCTCATCCGGGAGATGGCACCCATCTTCACCTCACTCCTCGTCGCGGGCCGCATCGGCTCCGGGATCGCGGCTGAGATCGGCGCCATGAACGTCACGCAACAGATCGACGCGATTCGAGCGCTCGGAACCTCCCCCATTCGCGTCCTTGTCGTCCCGCGCTTCATCGCGGGCCTTGTCTCACTGCCACTCCTCGGGATCCTCGCAACTTTCATGGGAATCATCGGTGGCATGGTCATCGCCCGCAGCGAGTTCGACATGGCCTTCGGCTTCTACCTCAACAAGGTCCTCTCGACGATCACTATCACCGACGTCTTCAGCTGCTACATTAAGTGTGCCTTCTTCTCCGTCGTCATTACCCTTCTGGCGTGCTGGAGAGGGTTTCAAACGAAAGAAGGTACTCGCGGTGTTGGGGAAGCTGCGACCTGGGTCGTCGTCCGTTCCTCGATCGTGATCCTCGTGTCCGACTTCTTCCTGAGCAAGATCCTGATCTTGCTCTTCGACTAGGAGCGCGCGATGACAGAAATTCTTCAGATCAAAGACCTCCAAAAGAGCTTCGGCCCTAAGGCCGTCCACCGCGGCGTAAACCTCAGTCTCAAGAAGGGCGAGACCATAGGCCTTCTCGGAAACTCCGGTACCGGGAAGAGCGTGCTCCTGCGCTGCCTGATTGGGCTTGAGACCATGGACGCGGGGGAGGTCTGGTTCCAGGGCCAGCGCATCGATCTCCTCGATGAAACACAAATGCTGCCGATCCGCACGCGCATCTCCTACGCCTTCCAGAGCGGCGCCCTCTTCGATTCCCTCAGCGTCTACGACAACATCGCCTACCCCGTGCGTGAACACCGGCGCCTGAGTGAGCGCGAGGAAGAGCTGCGCGTGCGCGAGATGCTTCAGCTGGTTCATCTCCAGGATGCCGAGAACCTCTTTCCCTCGGACCTCTCTGGTGGCATGCAAAAGCGTGCGGGCCTCGCCCGCGCCATGGTTCTCTCGCCGGACATCATTCTTTACGACGAACCGACTGCGGGCCTTGATCCCGCCAACGTCGAGAACGTGCTTGAGATCATGAATGACTTTAAAGCGCGAGGAGTCGCGGGCATCTTCGTCACGCACGACATCCCCGCCGCAAAGAAAGTCTGTGATCGACTGCTGATCATCGACGAGGGGCGCATCGCCTTTTCTGGAACTATCACCGAATTTGAACAGAGTCCGCTTCCCTTGGTGAAGCGCTTCCAAAGTACTACCTAAGAGGACCCTATGCGCGCCAAAGATCGATCGAATCTCGTCAAGGTTGGAATCTTCGTCTCCTCTCTCTGTGTGATCCTGATGATCATGGTCGTCTCCATCGGCAAAGAAAGCTCGATGTTTAGTCCGAAGTCATCCATTCGCGCGCGAGTCATGAACGCTCAGAACCTTAAGGTCGGCTCCTCCGTGGAACTCCGGGGCCTGCGCATCGGTCACGTCGAAGAGATCCAGATCACGGGCCACCAAGAGGTCGAGATCGTCCTCACGGTCACCTCCGAACACCTGCGCTGGATCCGCCAGGACAGTAAGGTCGCCATCAGTAACGCAGGCCTTGTGGGTGATAAGTACCTCGAGATCATCGGCGGCTCGGCCGAGGGCGGTGACTTCGACCCCACGAAGCACATCCTCTCTGCGGAGCCGGCCTTCGACTTCAAGGCCATGGCCAACAAAGGCGAAAGCATCGCGGACAAGACCGATCGCGTACTCGAGAAGGTCGATAGCATGCTCACGGCGATCGACCCGCAGAAGCTCGCCACCGCGGTCGACGGCCTCGCGAAGACAGCGGAGAACCTTGGCCGCTCGACGAAGCCGCTCGCGGAGTCCTCGAACAAACTCAACACGGCGATCGGTCGCCTGGACTCGGTGCTGATGCAAGTTCAGAAGGGCCCCGGCACTGCGCACTCCCTCGTCTACGACGACGCGCTCTACGAGGACCTGCGAAAGCTCATGGGCGGAGCAGAGAGGAATAGCGTGATTAAGTACTTCATCCGCGAGTCGATTAAGAAAGCCCCGCCGAAGACACCCTAGGGCCGTGCCTCGCCGTTCGCGTTAAACCCGTCCTGGTCGTAGCCCTCGCGGTCGAACCCGTTACGGTCGAAGCCGTCGAGGTCAAACCCCGTCCGATCGAAGCCCTCTTGATCAAACCCGTCGCGGTTAAAGCCGTCGCGGTCGAATCCATTGCGGTCGAAGCCGTAGTGGTCGTACCCATCAACGTCATACTCTCCGGCGTCCTCGGCAGCAGCTTCCACAGGCGCTTCGACCGGTTTCGTCGCGATCTGGCGCTGAGCGGGAACTTTTGGTTCCTTGAACGGGAAACTCACGGACACGTCATCGAGGGTCGATGGTTTTTTATCTGGGCCAGCACTGGCAATCGTAACCTGGGATTCGTCGGGAGCAACGACGAGGAAGAACGGAGTGCCCCAGATG
>JBKHVY010000265.1:0-2892 GCA_046569805.1 Bacteriovoracia bacterium
ACAACCCACAGGCGGCGCATGTCGCGCTTCAAGAGGCGGCGTGCCCTATAGGCGTAGTGAAGCGCGCGACGAACTGTTTCAGAAGCGTGCTTATACTTAGTACGACGGTCGAAGTGGAAACCCTTCGCCATTTTGAGGATCTTATTGCGGCGTTGGCGCGCTTTAAAGCCTCTCTTAACACGTGACATACATAACTCCTTCTTCACTCATAGGGGGACTCATCGTCGCTTAACCCTATTTCGCTACTCTTGATGGTCATCTCTCTCTCATGAGGGAGATGTTAAAAACTAACGCAGGTACGGAATGCAGCTGATAGCGTTGTGATAATCGGCTGGATTAACGTAGCCCGGCTCATTCTTATCTTTCTTCGCAGACTTTGACTTATTGCTGAGCAAGTGACGAAGGTGTGACTTCTTGTACTTGATCTTGCCAGTCGCTGTAACCTTGAAGCGCTTAGCGGCTGCCCGCTTGGTTTTCATTTTCTTAGCCATACAAATTAACTCCTCAAACGGGAAAAATTCTATAATCACTCAAATTCAGAGTGCGCCAATCTAACATGTTCAATCTAGGAGGGAAAGACTATTTTCCTTTCTTTCCTGGGGCCACCATCGCGTGACAGCGGTTTCCGAGCATCTTAGGAGTGGCCTCTACCAAGGCACCGGTTTTTTCGACAATAAGCTTGATGATTTCATCAAACTTACCCAAACCGATTTCTTTGTGCGCCATTTCACGACCGCGGAATTGCATCAGAAGCTTCACTTTGTCGCCATGATCCAAAAACTTAATAATTTGGTTCATTTTGACTTCCAGGTCGTGCTTATCGATGCCTGGACGGAACTTCATCTCTTTAACTTCAATCACAACCTGCTTCTTCTTTGCTTCAGAAGCTTTCTTTTGGATTTGATACTTATATTTGCCGTAGTCCATCAACTTCACTACTGGCGGAGCCGCCGTAGGAGCGATTTCAATCAAGTCGAGTTGCTCATTCTCAGCAATCAAGCGAGCTTGGGCCAGCGTCACTACTCCATACTGCTTACCGTCGTCACCAATCAGACGGATTTCGTGAGCACGGATTTTCTCGTTAACGCGTGGCTCTTGGATCTTTTCTGTTATAACCCACCTCCATTATCGGGGCTAAAAATTACTATCTAAGACCGCTAACTTACCTTCAACTGAAGATGGTCGGCAAGTCCTCAGATTTAGGACACTCCATCAGAACTGGTTACTTGGGTGCGATTAAACTTCAGGTTAATCGCCACCTGGTCATTCAAGTCGCGCAGGAACTTCTCGATCAACAGATCGACCTTGGCCGGATCCGTGACCTGAAACTTCGCCCCTTCCCCACGCTTTAAAACCTGCTGGTTCTGCATGTAATCCAGGGTGTCCTTGATGATCGGGACAGAATAGGACTCAGGGTACTTCACCACGCGTCCGTGCTCGAGCTCGAGGCCAAAGAGCTCGTGGGTGACCTGGAGGAAGCGCTCCATGTTGAAGCTCTCGTTCGCCAGGTACTTCAGCGCGATGGCGGACAGATAGTACGCCTCGTAGAGGTAGCTAAACGCCGTGGAGAAGTGCCGGACCTTGCTCGCCAGAAGGTAGAGCTCGTTGGGGTTAAATTCCAGCGCCTCGTCCAGCGCATGCAGCGGGCGGCCCACGGCGTAGCCGACCACGTCGCGGGCGTGGAGGATCATCTCCTTCACGCTCGGCAGGTAGAAGTCGTACTTGAGCTCGGTGCGCTGCTGCTGCAGAAAGCGCGTGAGCTGCATGGAGGTCTTGATCTCACCGCTGAAGATCTTAAACCAGACGGCGTTGATGAAGCCCGGCACCAGGAAATGGTGCAGGATCATGTTCTTGTGGAACAGCACCTCGACGCGCGCGTCTCGGCGGACGACGTAAAACACCTGACCCAGTTTCTCGCGCTTGATGAGGTCGATCTTCTTGTTGCCGATGAACATGTCGAGCGCCGAGCGCAGGGAATCGTTGAGCTTTCCCTCGGTCAATGAAGGAGTGACGGGAATCTGGAGCTTGAGACAGTAATCGATGATCTCGTGGGCCTTCTCCTCGATCTGGCGCCAGGTGAGTGCTCCGGTCGGCTCATCCAGCATGATCAGGGCCAGAAGTGAGGAAGGAGTGACCGGCATGTTGCGGCCGACGGCCTTGAAGCACTCGAACGCAAGCTCCTGCGTGGCGGTCTTGATCTCGCCGATGTAGCCCGGGACTTCGATGCCCTCGCCGAGCCGCACGTGGATGGTGCCCAGCCGCTTGTTAAAGAGCTTGAATAGTTTCAGAAGCTGCGTGGGCTTCTCGGCCACCTTCTTTCCGCCCTCGAGCTCGCGGGCGTGCGCCCGCGCTTCGGGAATGTACTCGTGCGCCAGCGCCACCGGGATGAACATGAAGGGCTTCGAGTCGGCCATCTGGGCGTGCGCCTCGAGGAGCATCTGGAACAGGCCATAGCGCGGCTTCATGAGCTTACCCGTCCGCGTGCGGCCGCCCTCGAAGAAGAACTCGACGATGAAGTTCTTTTTCAGGAGGTAGTAGACGTAAGCCTCGAAGGTCGTCTTGTAGAGGATGTCGGCGTTGAACGAGCGGCGGATGAAGAACGCACCGGCCTTGCGGAACATGGGCCCGATGGGAAAGATGTTGAGGTTGATCCCGCCGGCGACATACACCGGAAGTTCGAAGTTCTTCCACATGCAGTACGTAAGGGCCACGTAGTCGGCGTGAGACTGGTGGTTCGGCACCAGCACGATGTGATGGGTCTCGCGCAGCTTCGCCAGGTCCGTGCCCGCGGGGAGATCCAGGTTGATGCCGTCGTAGAGCTTGAGAAAGGTGGCCTCGATCACACTGGAGACGGTTTTCACCACCGCGGGCGAAAAATCACCGTGAATCTCG
>JBKHVY010000266.1:0-2869 GCA_046569805.1 Bacteriovoracia bacterium
TGCCATGAAGCGCTCGACCATGGAGCGCAGAATGCGTGGATGCTTCACGTCGATGAGGAATGCGATCGTAATCATCATCGCATCCAGTGGAAGCTGACCGGTGTGGTTGGAGGCGACGATGTAGGGAGTATCCTGAATGTGTTCAGCACCGAAGACGCGGACCTTGAAGTAGCGCCGGTACACAGGTAGGAGAGTTCTGAGCGTCGACTCGCACAGCTCAAGGTTAAAGCCCCAAGGGTCATTGTAGGTGGCGTACTTCTGCTTGAGACCTGCGAAGATCTCGGTGATCTTCGCCTCGTCTTCGGGCGTGTTGCCGCAGTTCGCTTGTAAAACCTGACTGAGCTGCATGGGAAAAGACCTTTGCCCCGTTGCCGAAATAGCTGGTTAAGGCATAATACCGAGTATGCGCGATCAGAACAATGAGTCTTGGCGGAAAAAAGCAATGGGTGTGCTCCAGGCGTGCGAGCACGAGCTGCGGCGGACGACGGCCATCGGCATGAAGATGATTCACGCCTCGAAGGCCAGCACCGATCTCCACGATACCTACGAAGAGCTGGGGCGCCTCGCGGCGCGAGCGATGAAAGAGGGCGAGCTCGACTGGAGCCACGCACGCGCACGCGTCCTCGTGGCCCAGGCGGAGGAGCTCGAAGCCGTGCTCCACGAAATGGAAGGCGAAGTTCAGGACCTCAAGAAGAGTCAGGATTAGCGGAGTAAAAAACTCATCATTCCGTCGATCACCGGTGGCATCCCCTGGTGCGATTCAGCCGATGCGAAGTAGATCTGCTTTACCCACTTATTCGTTTCGTAGATGTGGGGGATTTGTTTTTGTAATTCGGCGCGCTCGCGCTGAGTTTTGAGCTTATCGATTTTGTTGAAGACGAGGTACGTCTCAAGTTCGAACTGCTGGATGTAGTCCTGGAACTGGCGATCCGCGTCCTGCAGCGGATGGCGCGCGTCCTGGAGATTAAGCAGCAGGACTTTCCCGCTGATGCGATGAAAAAATGTGTCGAGGAGGATCTGCCAGTTGCGGCCCATCTCTTTTGACACTTCGGCGTGGCCGTAGCCGGGGACGTCGAAGAGGTAGAACTCCTTCGGCTCTAGGTCCGTCTCGGTCTTCCAAAAAAACTTGAAGATGTTCACCTGGCGCGTGCGGCCAGGTGTCTTTGAAACTCGAGCGACGGTCTTGCCGAAGATCGAGTTAATCATCGATGACTTACCGACGTTTGAGCGGCCGATGAAGGCTACGCCCTGCGCCGCTGGGTGCTCACCTAGCCAGAGGTTGAGCTGCTCGACCTTATCGATGCCCATCAAGAACTCAGTTTTTCCTTTTTGAATCATGGGGCCCATTGTGCCTCCGATCACACTCACCGTCCAGTGTTCCAAAAATGAGTTTTTCTCTCTCTCGCGGCAGTTTTTCGAGTCAGCTTCCGGTGACTTAAGGCATTTGCATGTCCCTAACTAAGGAGAAGCTATGCTACAGCTCAAAGAATCAGGACTTCGCTACGGAGACTCCTGTGCCCTCATCACCCCCGCACGGCCTCGTCGACGGATCTGCTTGAACCGCACCAAGATGGACATCGTCCCCGAGGGTGATCACTCCTCGGGTGGGATTCCTATCATCGGTGTGCCCGGCGCGCCCTCGCGTTCTTTCCGCTGGAGACTTGAGCTCGTTCCAGTGAACGGAGAAGCGCGCTACCTCTTGCGCTCGATCGATGGCACTCCTTTCGCTCTTAATGGCCAGTGGGGCCGCGAGGTCTTCCTCGAGGGCTTCGATACCCTAGGCCTGTCGATTCCCGGTCGCTTGGAGTTCCAGCGCGAGGACCCCGCGCAACTTGTGCGCTATCCGACCTGGCCCGAAGCCCTGCGGGATACGCGGGTCATGGAGTCGAGTCTTCCGGTCCTGCTGCAAGGAGAAACGGGAACGGGGAAGAGTCACCTCGCGCGCGAGATTCACCAGCGCTCGGGCCGCGCCGGAGAGTTCGTGGCGTTGAATGTTTCGGCGCTGGCGCCGGGCCTTGTGGAGTCGGAACTCTTCGGACACAAGAAGGGAGCCTTCACGGGGGCCGTCTCAGATCGCAAGGGAGCGCTCGCGGTTGCGAACGGCGGGACGCTCTTCCTGGACGAGATCGATTCTCTCAGCAAGGAGATGCAAATCAAGCTTCTCTTGTTCCTCGATCAAGGCTGCTTCCGTCGCGTCGGTGACTCGCGCGAAGAAAAAACTTCTGCGCGGCTGATCTTCGCCTCGGGGCGCCGGCTCGAGCACCTCGTTACAACGGGTGAGGTGCGCGCCGATTTCTTCTTTCGCCTCAGTCAGGGCGTTCTGGCGGAACTGAAGCCGCTGCGCGAGCGCCCCGAGTTGATCGAGCGGCACTGCCAGGTCTTTGCCATCGAACACAGTGTGGTCATCGGTCCGCGCTTATTGGATTTCTACAAAACTCTGCCCTGGCCCGGAAATCTGCGCCAGCTCCGTGGTCACCTCACCGCGAAGAAGATTCGTTCGCGCACGCGGAAGCTCGACTTCGACGAGTGGGACGAGCGGCTCCTGACGATGACGAGTGACCTCAAGGGCATCGCGCGCGAGCTCGACCGCGTGGTGCCGATGGACTGGGTGAAGCGCGACTACGCGAAGAAGGCGTTCCAGCTCTTCCAGGGCGACTACTCGGTCACGGCCCGGCAGCTCGGGGTGAGCCAGAAAACACTGCGCGTCTGGCTCGCGGCCTAGTGGGCGAGGATGTGGAGGAGGCGCACCTCTTCCACGTGGCCGTTGGCCCGGTGCTCGCGCAGGTAGGCGTTGACCTCGTCTTGGATCTTCTGCGTGAGGATCTGCCGGCCCTTGGGCGTCATCGGAAAGGCGGGGATGACGGGCTCG
>JBKHVY010000267.1:0-2765 GCA_046569805.1 Bacteriovoracia bacterium
AGCCGCGGTCGGCACGTACTCGCAAGGTAGCTGCCACAACGGCGTGTGGTACTTCTCGGGCCAGATCGGCCTCGACCTGAACGGCAACATGCGCGAGGGCTTCGATGCGCAGCTCGAGCAGGTCCTCCAGAACATCGATGGCCTCCTCGAAGGCGCGGGCCTGACCCGCAACCACATCCTGAAGACCACCATCTTCATGACGGACCTCGCGCAGTTCGGAAAAGTTAACGAAGCCTACACGAAGTTCTTCGCGGCACCGTTCCCGTCACGCAGCACCGTGCAGGTTTCGGCGCTGCCCAAGGGCGCGGTCGTTGAGATCGAGGTCATCGCGGCCCAGGGCTAGTCATGATCTTCTCCCGCAAGTACGTATTCGAGACGAAGAAGACCCGCGCCTTGAGGCTCGCCCTCAACGGCGCCGTCGTCTCCGCGGGCCTGGTCCTCGTCTACGTCTCGTTCCTCCTTGCGACCGTGATGACATCGCGCTCGGAGGGCCGCCGGACGCAGGAGGGCCTCTACCAGAAGGCGCCGGACTCGATCGTCGTCTTCACCGGCGACCGCGGCCGCATCAGCCGGGCGCTGGCGCACGTGAAGAAGTGGCCCGAGGCGCAGCTCCTCATCTCCGGCGTCCACGGGGCGAACAACTTCCGGAGCATCATCGCCGGCCAGGCCGACGTCGAGTCGATCCTAAACTCGACGCTCCAGGTGGACATCGACTACGAAGCGATGGACACGCTCGGAAACGTCCGGGAGACGCTCGAGCACCTCGGGTCCCAGGGCGTGCGCAACTCGCGCGTCCTCGTCGTCACCTCCGACTACCACGTGCTCCGCGTGCGCATGATCTTCAACCACCACGACGCGAAGCTGGGCTTCGACGTGTTCTACGACGGCGTCGAAAGCGACTGGTCGCAGTGGCAGAACCTCAAGAAGCTCGTCGTCGAGAGCATGAAGACCCTCCGCGTGTGGTTCCTCATCACCTTCAACTAAATCGTGAGATCCCAGCCACCCGGTAGGCTAGTGGCGCAGGCCACGGGTTCGGGAACGACGTACGGAACCTTGTAGCGGATCTCCGGATCACTCGCGTCCGCCGCCGGCTCCACGACGTCGCAGAAGCGGTTGCCGTAGGTCGCCTGGTCCGTGCTCAGCGGCGTCGGGTTCGTCACGGCCGTGAAGGTACTTGTCAGGTTCGTCGTCGACGTGACTTCGCCGTCGCTGTCGAGCGCCCGGATGGTGCGGGTGAAGTTCCACGCCGTCGCCGCGTAGGCGAAGAAGCTCCCGGAGAACGAATAGGTGTCGCTCGTTTCGCGCGCGCCACCGACGACGGTCGTCTCGTAGTCGGCCTTCACGACGATCGGACTCGTCCCGCTCGCTGAGACCTGGCCATTGCAGACCTGGCGCTGCAGGTCCTCGATCATGTCGTCGTTCGCCGCTTGCGTGATCCGCAGGTAGAACGTCTCCGGCGCCGAGGCACCGATCGTGCGCGTGACCACCAGATAGAGCTCGGTGGGCGCCTGCTTCCACACCTGGATGTCGTGGGTCGTGTCGACGGTCGTGCCGTTCTTCAGCTCGTGCTTCCAGGCGTCGTTGCGCTGCCAGCTCGTCGACGTGAACACGCCACTCGAGGCGTCGCGGAAGGCGGTGTAGGTACCATTGGATTCACTCAGGCAAGTGTTGAGCGCGCGCTCGCGGACCGCCGCTTGCTCTTCCGGCGAGAGCTCGCTCCAGACGCCCTTTTCCTTGCGGCAGGCGCACACGGAGACCGCGAGGAGCAGCGCGAGCCACTTCAAAAACGAACTCCCCCGCCGACGGCGACGATGCTTATGGGATCAACGTCCGGCGACTCGACGGTCGCACGGATGCGCGTGAACGTGGTCTCACCGTTGTTCAGAACCTTCCCCCGGAACTTCCGCTCGGAGATGTCCTGGGCCACCTGGCTCGCGCGAAGATAGAGGAACGCGCCGGTGTTCACGGACAGGATGTTAAAGCCCGCGGACACGACCTGTGAGAGGTAGTCGTCTTCGATGATGAGGTCGTACTCTTCGTTCGTCACGGGGCTCGCGTCGAAGTAGTACTCGCGGCGGTTGTAGCCCTTACCGCGGCCCACGCCCGCTTCGACGAAGAGCTCGAGGGCGAAGTAGTTCATCTCGTCGAGGAAGGGATTCTTCGTCCGGAAGTCGAACATCCAGCCGAGGTGCGCGACGGCGTCGGCGCCGAAGATGTGGCCCGACTTCTTGCTCGCGGCGACCTCGATGCTCAGCTCGGGGTCCGCGGTCTTCGCGTCCGTGAAGAGCGTTCCCATGTAGTAGCCTTCGAGCCGGGCGCCGAAGATGAAGCCCTTCCCGAGGTAGAAGTCCCGGCCCACGCCGAGGCGGCCCCCCATGAGGTCGCGCTCCTCGGGAGTGATCTTCTGCTTCACGCCGTCGAACTCGTAAGGCAGATCGTACTTCGTCGTCTCGAAGCCGAAGGTCGTCACCCAGTGCGTGCGGCGGTGGTCGAAGCGATCGTCGTCCGAGGTCACGGAGACCGACTGCGGTGCGGGTGGGCTCGCGGGAGCGGCAACGGTCTCGGTCACCGCAGGGACGGGTTCCGGAGCGCTCGTCTCATCGGCGATGACCTCCGGGATCGGGGCCGGTGTGGCAGCCTCGACCGTCGCTTCCGGCGCGAGGCTTTCGTCGATCAGGGGCGCATCGAGTTAACTGCCCTACTTAGCTGGGGATGGCTGCCGCGGATTTTTTAGAAGATTTTGCCTGGACGTTGGAAAAAATTTC
>JBKHVY010000268.1:0-2763 GCA_046569805.1 Bacteriovoracia bacterium
CTCTGTAGGCAGTGGAATAGGTCCTGCTACACGCGCCCCTGTGTTCTTAGCTGTTTGAACAATTTCCTGAACTGATGCGTCAAGAATGTTGTAGTCATAAGCACGCAGCTTAATTCTTAGCTTGTTGGTCTTCATCCTAGCTCCCAAATTTGTGTCTCGGAAAAGTAATGGAAGCATGGGCCTTTGTAAAGCCCTCTTCCGTGTATTTTTTATTGAGGCCTTGCTGGCCAATTTTATTAAATGAAAATTCCTCGTTTCTGAAGAACTTCCTTCGCCTGTTGAGTGGCTAACCTCTCGTAACGCCTAAAAGAAAGTGTGAAGCTTGCGCGACCTTGAGTTTTTGATCTTAACTGAGTGCTATAACCAAACATTTCCGACAGGGGCACTTCTGCTTTCAAAATATCTTTTGAAGATTTTGGCTCGATCCCTAAAATCTGGCCCCTTTTTGCATTAACATCAGCGATTACATCCCCTGCAAAATCCGATGGAGTTGTAACTTCAAGCGCCATCAGGGGTTCCATAAGTACAAGGCCAGCTTTTTGACAGGCTTCCTTAAATGCTTGTGAAGCAGCTATGACATAGGCGACTTCGCTCGAATCAAGTTCGTTGTATTTAATTTCTTCAATTGTGACTTTGATCCCAATAAATGGGTAACCAGCCAGAGCTCCTCCAGGAACAGAGTCGAGAATACCCCTCTGGGCAGCCTCATAGAGCTCCACGGGAGTTCCACGATCTTTCCTGGGGATCTCCACCTTCACCTCAGCAGAGCCCTCGAGCGGCTCAACCTTCACCCGACAGTGGCCATATTGGTTTTTACCTTGGATCTCTCGATTCACAGTCTGCTCTGCTTGCGCAGCTCCCGAGATTGATTCGCGATACGACACCTGGGGCGATCCAACGTTCACGCCGACCTTGAACTCACGCGCGAGACGATCACAGATAATTTCGAGGTGCAGCTCACCCATGCCGAAAATCAGGAGCTGGCCCGTTTCCTTGTTATTCCTGAAGGAGAAGCTTGGGTCTTCAATCTTCAAGTACTCAAGAGTGGTCTGGAGCTTCTCTTCGTCGGCTGTCGTCTTCGGTTCAATGGCAACGGAGATAACTGTCTCTGGGAAATCCATTAGGTCAAAAATGACAGGCTTATGATCTGCACAGAGAGTTTGACCGGTAGTCGTAAATTTCAGGCCTGAAATCGCAACGATGTCGCCTGCGCCGGCTTCTTCGATTTCGGTTCGTTTGTTCGCGTGCATCTGGAGCAGCTTATTAATTCGCTCTTTCTTTTTCTCGAGGGGATTGAGGACTTGTTGACCGACCTTGAGAGTACCAGAGTAGATTCGTACGTACGTGATGCGACCAACGAAAGGATCGGAGGCGATCTTAAAAGCTAAGCCGCTAAAGAGTTCCTCGTCGTCAGGTTTGCGCTCAACTATCTCTTCGAAGTTCTTTGCGTCGTGAGCTTTGGTAGCGCCTTTATCGAGGGGCGACGGCAGATAACTAACGACAGCATCGAGCAGTGGTTGCACGCCTTTGTTCTTAAAGGCGGATCCGCAAAGTACGGGAATGAAACCGTGGCTAATCGTAGCTTTTCGTATAGCAGCCTCGATTTCTGTGACTGAAATCTCCTCACCATTGAGGTATCGATCAGCAAGGTTATCATCGTAGTCCGCTAAGTGCTCGAGCAGTTCATCTCGGTATAATTTTGCTTCGTCCGACTCATCCTTCGAGAGGTCTCGAGTGGTGAACTTCTCACCGAGGCTCCCTTCGCCCCATTCCATCGCTTTCATAGTGATGAGATCGATCATTCCCTTGAAATTTTCTTCGGCACCTATAGGCATCTGAAGAGCGGCGGCTTTTTTCCCGAGCTTCTCTCGGATCTCCGAGATCACACCGAGAAAGTCCGCGCCCGTTCGGTCCATCTTATTGACGAAAGCTATCCGAGGGACTTTGTACTTATCACCTTGAGACCAAACCGTTTCAGATTGCGGCTCTACGCCACCTACGGCGCAAAAAACACCGACGGCCCCATCCAAGACTCGCAGCGATCGCTCGACCTCGATGGTGAAATCGACGTGCCCCGGTGTATCGATGATGTTGATGATATGGTTGTTCCACGAGCACGTTGTCGCTGCCGCTGTGATCGTGATCCCGCGCTCCTGCTCCTGGATCATCCAGTCCATCGTGGCAGTTCCCTGGTGGACCTCGCCGATCTTGTAGTTTTTTCCAGTGTAATAGAGGATCCGCTCACTGGTCGTCGTTTTACCGGCGTCGATGTGAGCCATGATCCCGATATTTCGAATTTTCTCAATCTGGCGTGATTTCATGTGGATTAACTCGTCAAAAAATAAAAAGGGGCCCCGAAAAGGGCCCCTTTAAATTTAAACCAAATTTAAAACGATTACCACTTCAAGTGAGCAAAAGCCTTGTTCGCTTCAGCCATCTTGTAGACGTCTTCGCGCTTCTTAACGGCTCCGCCACGGTTGTTGGCAGCATCGAGGATTTCGTCTGCAAGCTTCGTCGTCATGTCTTTGCCCGCGCGTGAACGCGAGTACTCGCGGAGCCAGCGGATGGCCAATGACTGCTTACGGTTCGGACGAACTTCGATAGGCACTTGGTAAGTTGCACCGCCGATACGGCGAGACTTAACTTCAACTGCTGGCTTCACATTGTTCATAGCTTTTTTGAAGACCTTGAGGCCTTCTTCGCCAGACTTCTGCTCAACGATTGCGAGAGCGCCGTAGAAGATCGCTTCTGCGGTAGACTTCT
>JBKHVY010000269.1:0-228 GCA_046569805.1 Bacteriovoracia bacterium
GTTTTTGCCGTGTGGGACTTCATGAGTCTTTTGAAGCGCCTTCAGCGCGACATCACCTGTGTCGATCTGCCATGGAAGCCTTCAAAGTACTCGACCACCATGGTTCGATTGATTAATCAGATCGTAGTAGGGGAGGAGTCGGACCTCGACGAAACGGGCGCACCCGTCAGTCACTTCGAGCTCTACCTCCAGGCGATGCGCGAGGTCGGCGCCTCTACGGAAAAGATC
>JBKHVY010000269.1:238-2473 GCA_046569805.1 Bacteriovoracia bacterium
CATGGATTTTTCCCCGCTCCCCTCTCACGCCCGGGAGTTCACGCGCGGGAACCTCGACCTCGCCTTGAACGGGTCGACCATCGAGGTGGCGGCGGCGTTCTTCTACGGACGAGAGAAGCTCATCCCGGACATGTTCACGACCATCGTCGGCATTCTCAAGGCCTCAGGTCTCGAGTGCCCGAAGCTCATGTACTATCTTGAGCGCCATATTCAGGTAGACGGTGAAGAGCATGGACCGTTAAGTGAGAAGTGCCTCTTGGAGCTGTGCCAGGGCAGCGACGAACTTCTGCAGCTCGCGCAAGCCGCGGGACTTCGCGCCCTTCAGGCGCGCGATGCTTTCTGGACGGGCACACGCGCTAGTTTAAAAACCGACACTCACGCAGCACTCTCAATTCTTCGATCTCCTGCAGGGTGGTGATCGTGAGCCCTTGAGCTTGGGCGTACTCGAGGAAGAGGCGCGTACCTTCGATGGTGCGTTCGTGGATGTCGTGCTGGAGGATGACTCCACCCTTCGGCGGCGCCTCTAAGTATTTTTCGACCTTGCGGTAGCTCACCCGGTTCTGGGCATCGCGCACAGTTTGAAAGTCCCAGTAGCGGCCTCCCTCGTGATGAGCGAGTAGGTTCTCGAAGATGTTCTGCGGTGTCATCTGCGCGAGCCAGTCGACGGTGTCGATGTCCCAGAATGCGAACTGTAGGCAGTTGTCTCCGAAGAGTTCTTGAGAGAGTGCCTGGAGCGCGTTCATGTGGTGGTAGTCGCTGCGAGTACCATAGGCGGCGTAGGGGTAGCGGTAGTAGAGCTCGCGGAACTCGACACCGGCCTCCTGGTAGAGAGCGCGGATCTTCAGGATCGAGGTGCGCAGGTTCTGTTTGAAGCGCTCCTCGGTGATCTGGTTCGAGTTCAAGTGCGACTCTCCGTGAGGGGCGACGATGTGGCCCTCGGCCAGCATGCGCTTCACGATGGGACGAGTTTGGGCGTTCAGGCGCTCGGTGACGATGAAGAACGTCGCGCGCACATCGTAGCGCTTAAGCACATCCAAAAGCCGCGGCGTAAACGTCACATGCGGGCCATCATCGAAGGTCAGAGCGTAGGTGCTGGTCTGGTGCAACGAGGTCGCTCCGAACTGGCGGAAGCCCCGATCGGCGGAGGTATAGGTGCGATCATCGGGGTACTGCTTCTCGAGGCCCTGGGCTTCGACGTGAAGGGAGAAGAGCAGCGTGAAGAGCATGAACATGGTTGAGTCCTTTGGATGGTTATACTGAGCGTGAAGCCTCTCATCAAGATCTGTGTAAGGAAATAACCGAGAAACTGGCAAGACGTCCCGCGGATCAGGGGTTTAGCCTATCTAAGTATTACTTCAAGGAGGAAGTTTATGATTCGAGGAATTTTCCTATCTCTCGTGCTGTGTGCGATTAGCTTCGCCGCCGCTGCCCAGGAGCTCTCCGCTCAGGGCTTCCAGAAGCGCTTTAGTCTCGTGAAAAATGAACAAGGCCAGGTCATCGCGATCCGCCTCAAAACGATCTCTTCGCGCTTCTCACTGAGGCCCTTCATCGAGCAAGTGAAGAACGATCTCTTGAGTGAACAGCGTCGCCTGCGCTCGAAGAGTGCGGCTTCGCACGAAGCTGAGATCGATGCGGCCCTGATCGGCATGGGTATCGACCCGTACGCGAAAGACGGCGTCGAGGAAGGCCGTGTTGTGAAGGAGGCTCTGCTTCAGGTACCGGAGATTCAGGTCGAAGAGGCGTTCGCCGCCATCGAGCAGACGGGTCTCATGCGTGAGTTCGAAGGGCGCATCCAGAACGCTCTTCTGCAGCTCGACCTCTCGGTCGTGGCGAACTTGAACGACGCGCGCTTCTTCTACCGTCGTAACGTAGCCTATGAAGTTGTGACGTGGGCCCTCGAGCAGGCCGAGAAGCGTTTTGCCTCCGTTCCGCTCTTGAACCTCGCGAGCTTTGTGATCGTCAAGGTCCACGACCTCTTGCACGAGCAGCGCATGTTCCACCACAACATGATGCTCCACTACTTCGAGAACCTGCCGGAGTCTCAGCTCGGCATGACCAAGGAAGAAGTCGACCGTGCCGTTTCTTCGATCTACGAGTACCGCATCGGTGTGACGGGTCTCCAAGAATCAAACCGTGCTGCTCAAGACTGGCAGCGCTTTGGCTGGAACAAGTTCTACATGTCTGTGCGCCAGGGCAACACTCGTGCGCGTAACCTCGCCAGCGATTCTTCTCGTT
>JBKHVY010000269.1:2483-2722 GCA_046569805.1 Bacteriovoracia bacterium
TTCGGAGAGTTTACGACCGAGGGCTCGCGTCGCATCTTTAACCTGCTTCAAAACCAACACATGTTCTCGGGCCAGCCGGCCCTCGCCTACGACTTCGCACGGCCGGAGAAAGTTAAGCGCGACCGCGCACTCTTGAACTTGGCACAAGTGGCCCTGGGCTTCGTCCCAGGGATCCCGGGCTTCCTTAAGTCCATGGCGAACTCGTTCCTGGATAGCATGCACAAGGAGCAGCGACTCCT
>JBKHVY010000270.1:0-2714 GCA_046569805.1 Bacteriovoracia bacterium
CCCAATCCGGCTGCCAAAAAAACTCGGTGATTTCGATTACTTGCGAGGATGGGAGGTCCTGCGCAATTTAGCCAAAGACCATACCCTACCAATGCGCTCAGATTATTGGCAGTTGTAGAAGTGATCGCGACGATTCCGTACCTCGACCTTAGATTCGTAGGCCTGATCTAGCTTCGTCACGTACACGAGAAATCCCACGTAACTTAAGGAACTCGTCTGGCGCGGGACTCTCCACGTACCACCGACAAGCTTCTGAAGCTCGGCTGGGCTTTCAAATTTTTTAGTGATCTCGTCATACCTCTGCTGGTCCATTGTGGTCTTGAGCTGCCACATCAGCAGGACACTGTACCCTCGCTCCATCAGCCGCTGGAGTTTTTTCGTATTTACTGTCGCCGCCAGCGAATCCGGAGCAAGCTCCACCTTGATGTCTCTCAGGATCATGTCCTCGGACCGCTGAAAGTGATTATGGAGCGAGAGACTTGCTTCGGCGATCTTTGCATGGAAATCACCCATATCAAAAAAAGCCAGTCGGTAGAGCCAGTCTGGTTTCGAGAGTGCAAGGTCTGAGAGGAATACAAAAAACTCCGCACGGCAGGTACCGCTCGAGCAGTTTATTCCCTGGAACTCGTGGTGACCATTAAAGCTCGGATAAAACCAGTTCTTGCTATTGAAGAAAAGAGTCTGATTGAACCCCGAAAACTGCTCGAAGACATTCACGACCATCGGGCGCGAGGGTTTAATGCCCTTGTGCTCAAGGGATAGGCGAAGGGCGTGAAGCTGACTCTCGGTTTTCTTTCCGCAGGAACTGAGCTTCTGAAAGTAATCGTGCTGGAACCGATGACCGATCTCCTGGCCCCAGAGGGTCGAGGAGAGAAGAAAGAAACCTGTGTACAACCACTTCAAACGTTGTCCTTTGCTACGCACCCACTAGAACGTGTCTTTTAGAGACGCAGTCATCGCAAGGGGGGGATAAGTCTCCGAAATAGTCATCGCCTCAGGCCACTTGCCGAAACTCAGGTGCACAGACGAAACCTCCTGAGCGAAAGCTCGATGCTGAACGCCGTAAGGGATAAACAATCGCTGGCCTGGTGAAACCACAAAAGTTTCAATCTCACCACTGGGTTTTCGCAGCTGAAATTTCTTTTGGCCATGCTGCATGTAAATGTAAACGTCCCGGTCATCGGCATGCCAGTCGAAGGCCGAGCCCCCAATCGGCGAAGCATAGAGGTGTACGTTTGTATCACCACCTAGTCGCTGGCACTCCTGTGCGATTGCGAGATTCCAGTGCTCGAGGTTTTTTATGAGGACTGTGTGTCCCAGCTCAAAGCGATGCTGGATCTGGAGCGCCTTATAGACAGGGTCGCCGTAGGTAAAGCGTTCGTCGACGACGTAGGTTCCATCCTTCTCAACGATGAAGAAAGATGAAAGATCATGGAGATAAGAGTTCTGAAGGATCTTCGATAATTCTCCTGAACCCAGTAGGACTGTTTGATATTGTTCCAAGGCATGGGGCTTAGATGAAGGTTTAAACTCCATGGGCACTACTCGTGGTCTTTGCCAATAGGAGCTTCTTATAAGTCGCTATGTCACCCTCGTTCATCATCTGATGCCATATTTTCTTAGGAGCCGCGCAATAGGTTCCATTTTCGTCCCAGCTTAACTTGTTGCAGTCACTGTTGCAGTACTCGAAGGCAGGACATGTGTAGCAGATCGGATTTCTCTCGCTCACCTCGCAAGAGATCGCGTGAAGTCGCTTCTTCGCATTGAAGCTCGTCTCGATGTCCCAATCGATGTGGCCCCAGTGGTCAACGGGAGCGGTATTCGGACAACCAGAAATGCTCCCGTCGGCGTTGATCGTCAGAAGACTCTGCTCACAAGTACGACAGCGATTCCCAACGTGAAGGTGATTCACAAAGCCCTCGACCAGCTCTGCCATTAACATGTTGCCGATGTACTCGTAGGTACGATGCTGGATCGTTTGGTTGAACATCCTGTGGAGCCACTCGTCTTGAGTAGCATTGGTGGGTTGGATGTGCTGATTGCTCTTGGCGTTTCCATCGGAGGTGATCCGCTCGAATAGAATATGCTTGAAGCCGAGCGAGTGTGCGTAGTTCACAATGTCGATGGGTTCGCGCTCTTCGACGAGCCGCTTGGTGATGGAGACGATCATCGTGAGATAGTGGCCATCGCTCACGAGGGTTCGAACGTTCTTTTCCCACAGGTCGCTGTGCTTTTGCCGGAGCTCGGCGACGGCTGCGGGGTCACTCGCGTTCGAGCCAAAGCGGATGTCGTAGTCCCAGGAGGTTCCGAAGCCGTCCTCAAACAAAACGTCTTTCATGAACTTGCGTTTTGCGTCCGTAAGCTCGTAGACCAGGTTTGTTTGCATCGCGAAGCGCGTCTCCGGAAAGATATCCTTGAGGCCCGCATGCGCGGCGTAGAGGTCGGCCAGGGGGGCGAGCATCGGCTCCCCGCCGTGGAACATGTAGCGCATCGAGCGGACTCCCGGGGCGGCCTCGCGGAGTCTCGAAAAAAAGCTGATAACTTTCTCGGGCGAAAAAAAGACCTTCGCCCCTTTACTTCCGCTCGTAAAGCAATGCGCACAATTGAGATTACATGTCTCGGTGGTCTTAAGGTAGACGCTCACCGAGGGAGCCAGGACGATACTCATGCCTTGATTATATCAGAGTTCGGACGCCGACCAGAATCCCTGAATT
>JBKHVY010000271.1:0-2699 GCA_046569805.1 Bacteriovoracia bacterium
GCGGCGCCCAGGGCCCGCTTACCTCTTATGCCGTTTCACCGGCGACTGTTTCAGTCTGTGGCGCTTGCCAGTCCGCTCTGGAGCAAAAGAAGTTCCGCGGAAATAACCACTGGGAGTGTCTGCGCGAGGCCATGTGGAGCGAGCTCAGTGCGGTGAAGGTCCTCTCCTATCGCATCCTCCAGCACCTTCGGCGCGAAGGCTGGGCGAGTGATCTCCTGGATCAGATCTACCTCGAGGAGGCCGAACGGGCGTGGGCCGAGAAGGAACTCTTCGACGAAGACGTCACAGAGGACTCAAGCCCCGTCACGAAAGACAGCAACGGCGCCCAACTTCTTGAGGGCGACTCGGTCACTTTAATTAAAGATCTCGAGGTCAAGGGCGCGGGGTTCACTGCCAAGCGCGGCACTCTCGTGAAAGGCATTCGCCTGACGCAAAACCCGGAACAGATCGATGCCCGGGTGAACGGGATTCAGATCGTGCTCCTGACGAAGTTCCTGAAGAAAGTCTAGCGGAAGGTTTTCAGGTAGAGAGCGATCGCTTCGCGGTCTTCGGCCGTGTAGGGCGACTTCCAGCCGGGCATGCTGCCTTCCCATTGAGAAACGCTGAGATAGA
Source organism: Bacteriovoracia bacterium (assembly GCA_046569805.1). GTDB lineage: Bacteria > Bdellovibrionota > Bacteriovoracia > Bacteriovoracales > Bacteriovoracaceae > UBA6144. The sequence continues at coordinate 613 of JBKHVY010000271.1, forward strand.
ACTCGAAGTGCTCGACCTCTGAGACGGTTTTGCGCAAATTGGCCGGACGCTGTTCTTGCTGAGCTGCAAGTGGTCCCTGCCCTTCACCGTTCTCACCGTGGCAGCTGGCACAGTCGCGGTTGAACAGCTCTTTGCCTCGTTGAAGCTGAGCATCTTTGATGAGTGAACTGATGGGCTTCAGCTTTTTCTGAGGAACTTCGGCGGGCACAAGGCCGTGACGCATTTTACTTTGCTCTGCATAATTAGTTTGCTCGGCGACGTTCACGCGAGAACAGGCGGTCATCACGATCAATACGCTCAAGAGTGTCTTCACGGTCGATCCTTCGAAAAAGAGAATGCTTTATCTTAAGACGAAAGAACCTGAATTAAATCAGTTTTTTTTCAGAGATTTTCTTCTATGATTTTGGCACAGGGAGAAACTCATGAAATTCATCGTCTTTTCAGTCTTAAGCGTTCTTGCGATCACGGGCCTTGCCTCGACCACAAAAGAGATGAATCGTGCGCTCGATTCCCTGACGAAGCTTCTGCCTTTCCTCACCCACGAGGAGCGCTTCCTGGATAAGAAGTCCGACGCCATCATCAAGACACAGATGACCGAGCTGAACCGGGCCTTTAAGGGTGCCAAGCACGAAGCCATGCTGAAGAACGATCTCTTCGCGCCGTCATATGCACTCGTCGTCGAGAGCCTCGACGAGGCGAACCGCGCCTTCGCCAAGGGGCAGAAGGACTACGCCTTCTGGCGCCTCAAGGAGATCACAAACTTCTGCGTCGACTGCCACACGCGCATGCCGGAGGAGTTCGCTTCGAGCTTCCAGAACGGAGAGCTGCGGCTGAACGAGAAAGACTTTGAGAACGCCTACACCCTGGGCGTCTCGTACCTCATCGTGCGCCGCTACCCGGACGCGAAAGCGGCCTTCCAGCGCACCATCGCGGACTCGCTCGTCACGAAGACTTACACGCACACGCTCGACGCCCTCAAGCAGACACTTCTGATCGACGTGAAAGTGCAGAAGAATTTTGAAAACCTCGAAGCCGAGATCAAAGCTTACCTCGCGAAGGACCTCCCTGCGGACATCGATCGCAAGCTCGAGCACTGGCTCAAGCGCGTCCCGGCGTGGAAGAACGATCCCGCCCTCAAGGGTATTTCCGATGAGAAAGCACTCACGGGCTTCATTCAAAAGAAGCTCCTGCCACTCAGAAAGTCTACCGTGAGCCTTGGCCACTACGACGTCGACCTCCTCGTTGCCTCAGGTCTCTTGGCCAATTACCTCTTCCTCAATCCCCAATCCCCTCAGGCCGCGGACGTTAGCTTCTGGCTCGGTTGGGGCGAAAAGCACCTGAAGCGCGAGAACTTCTTCAGTACCGGCAACCACTTCTTTAAACAGTGCATCCGCCGCTATCCGAAGAGTGCGATCGCGAAGTCATGTTTCGAGGAATACAAGGAAAGCGTGGAGTTCGACTTCACGGGGTCGGCAGGAACGCAAATCCCCGCCGACATCCAGCGTGAACTGAAGGACCTCGAGAAGCTGATAAAGAACTAGCGCGTAAGGAACACGTCGCAGGCGTAGTACTGGGTGCTTGTCGAGTGATGGCAGCGGAAGGTTTTCCCGTCTTTAAACAGGACGTCGTCACCGGCCTCACCCTCGAGGTCGACCTTCGCCTCGATGTTAAGCGCGTGGTACATCTCCTTCGCCGCCGCACCGGTGATCGTCGCGAAGCTCTCGGTCACGAAGACTTGAGACGCAGCGAAAGACGGGAGAGCGGCGAGTAAGAACGTGGCGGCGACGAGGGTTTTCACGGAGAACTCCTTGGGTGGTTTTTTGCGAGTTCTATCCGATGTTCGGTCCGCTTGTCCCGGAGCGGGTAGAAAATACCTAGGTGGTGGGAAGGGACTGGTAAGAACACTCCCGGCCCTCGAACTGGATCGTGACCTCGAGGACGTTCTTCTGCTTGAGAAAACTCTCCACCTGGTGGCGCAGCTCATCGAGCTGGCCCATGCTGGTGTCCATGCCCACCCGCACGTGCAGCGAGAGATTGAACTTACTCTCGTCGATCGACCAGCCCTTGATGAGATGGACGTCCTCGAC
>JBKHVY010000272.1:0-2693 GCA_046569805.1 Bacteriovoracia bacterium
GACTAAAACCGATGACGCAGGATTGCGTGCGGAATGACTCTTAACTGCTTGATATCCGATTACTCGAACTTTAGCTGTATGTAGACCTGTTGGTGCCGACTTCGTTTTTTGAACGAAGTACTTTTGTGCGCTTCCGCTCACAGAAGCGGGGGCACGATCCGCTGACATGTAGGTTTTGATCACAAGGATCTTCGGCTTAACAGATGCGGATTCGGTACCAACGGAGGCAATCCCTCGGCGCGTCTGCGCCGCGTGCGCGCGCGCGATGGCTTCGTCCAGCGGCTTCACGCCCGGGAACAGGGCCACGGTTTTAATCATCGAATCGTAGCTCAGGACCGTCGGAGACCGCGGGAACCCGTCGTTGGCGTCGGGCCGCGCCGACGTGAACTGGCCGGCCTCGATGGTTTGCTTGAACGACGGCTCGATGGGACTCGCGACGTCGACGCTTCCGTTGATGACCGAGAGCTGGCCCGTCTGCGAAGCGGCGTCGTAGGTCACGACGAACTCGGACTTACTCGCCGTGATGAGGAGGTTCGCCGTCGAGAGCTGGGTCGTGTGGTCGGGCTTCACCGCCTGCGTCCACACCTTACCCTTCTGGAGGATCGCCGACTGCTGGCCCAGGACGAGCTGCGATCCGCCCGCCAGGTGGTAGCGCCGGTCGAAGAAATCGCCGAGCGTAACCTGGGCGTCGTCGCTCACCACGACTTTCGCGCCATCCGCAATATCCATGTCCTTGCGCAGGGTTTCGGTCTTCCCGTTCACCGAGACGAAGCTCTCGCCCTTGACCGCGTGGACCTTCGCCACCAGCGCCGGAGCGGCGGCTGCGGGCAGCGCTGTGAGGGCGCAGAGGAGGAAGCTATTTCTTAAACTTGTAGTTAATGTCTTCATAGTGTTTGCTCAGGATTTTCCATTCTTCGGTGTTGCGGTAGTTCTTGCGAAACTCTTCGACCGTGCTCGCGAGCTTGCGGTGGTTTCCGGTGTTGTACTCCGAGAGCGCGAGCCAGAGCTTCGCGCCCCGGTAGAAGTGCGAGGTCGGGTACTTCTTGATCAAGAGCGAGAGGTGCTGGATCGCCCACTTGTGTTCCTTCGCTTCGTAGGCCGCGATCCCCGCGCCGAAGAGCGTCTTGTCGGAGATGAGCTCGTGGCCCGGGAAGCGGTTCAGGAGTTCGTTGTAGAACTGCGCACTCTTCGCGTAGTTCTTGAAGTGGAGCTCCTTCTCGCCGATGGCCAGGAGCTTCTCCGGAGACCAGCGGTAGACGTCGTAGGCGACGAGGTCCGAGGCCTGCGGCTTCGGGATGCTCGCGATCGAGCGCAGCGGCGCTGCGGGGTTCGCGGACTGCACGCGCGCGGCGAGGACCTTCTTCTCCGCTTCGAGCGTAGAGACCTGGAACTCGAGGTCCGTCATGCGCGCTTTCAGCAGGCGGTTTTCCGCGGCGAGCTCGAGGGCCGCCTTCTCGTGGCCCCAGGTCTGCGAGAGCTTCTGCGAAACGGACCAGTCGAAGCGGCCCCAGTTCCACGCCACGCTCACCCACGCGATCGAGAGCACACACCATATGAATACTGTCTTCGTCATGTCTCGGTCCCTAGACTTGAGAGAGTTCCTTTGTCTTCTATCGGCAGGTTGGGGACTAAACTTGAGGCCTTAATTTAGGTATCAGGCCCGGCGCGGGAAGTTCCGATGAGATCTCACGAACGGAGGAAGCCTATGAAATCTCTCACATTCCTATTCTTCATTGTGGTCCTGACGGTGACCGGCGGTCACGCCCGGGGCCCTGCGGTGGAAGACTTCGTGGGGATCGAAAACCAGGAGCCGGACGTGACCCCGGAAGGGACCCAGGCCCTCTTTAACTTCCAAGCAGAGGTCGAGACCTTCAAGCAAGAAGGGCCAAGGCCCGCGGCCGTCGAAATCCGTAAGGTCGAGCCCCCGAAGCTCGCACCCGCGCCCGTCACGACGAGCACGAGCTGGCCTCTCTCAACGTGGTTCGGGGCCCTGGTCGTTCTCGCCCTTCCCGTCGTCCCCTGGTCACTGACCATGCGCCACCTCAAGGCGGCGCAACCGGCCGCGAGCGAAGCAGCGCTCCCGGACAACGTGACGCCACTGCCGACGCGCGAAGCGAAGAAGCCGGCCGACGACATCAAGAAAGCCTCGTAGTCCGCCTAGAAGCTCTTCCAGTTTCCGCTTCCGACGTAGCGCCAGATGTGCTGGATGTGGTTGAACTCGAGCGCAAGTTCTTTCACTCCGTCACCGTCGTAGTCCTTCACGTTGAGCGTGTAGAGCCGGCGCCAGTACTGGTCGCGCACGCTCTCGTACTCGTGCCAGTAGCGCGGGCCCGCCGTGAGCTTGAACGTCGAGAAGTTCTTGTTCTCGAAGGTGAGGAAGAAGAGCCGCGCGCTCGCTTCGAGGCGCCGGGCCTCGGTCTTTCCTTCGTAGAGGTAGATGATGACCACGCGAACGGTCGGGGAAATATCCACCACGCGCAACCGATCGATGCGCGAGGCGACTCCGGTCGCCCACAGCTTCGCCTTAAACAAAGACGTTTTATCGTGACCCAGGATGTCGAGCCAGTCCATTCCGTCCCGCTTCAAAACCGTGATCACTTCCTCGTGACCGTCGCTGTTGAGATCGAAGTGATAGGCCGGACCTTCGAACACCCATTTCGGCTCTGGTGGAGGCTTAATTTCCTCACGCGTAA
>JBKHVY010000273.1:0-2683 GCA_046569805.1 Bacteriovoracia bacterium
CGCGCATGTTTTCGCGTCCCTTGAGGCTCCCGATGGAATCGTAGAATTGGAGATCCTTGTCGTAGAACTCGTCGACGACCTGGAGGTTGTTGGCGTCGAGGCGCGTCCACGCGTCTTTCACTCGCTCGGCGTAGCTCATCGGTGTCTCCTTGTTAGCAAGCGCAAAAAGAGGTGCGAGAGTAAGAACAAATGCTAGAATAAATTTCATCATCAACTCCGGGAGAGGGTGCCATGGGGCTCGCCATTTTAACGATTCTGCTGCTCATCCATGTTTTCTTTTGGATCGCGTGGAAGCAAGACAAATTCTCTGTCATGGACATTGCCTGGGGACTCGGACCAGTCCTCGTCGCCCTGGTGAGCTATCTCCAGAATTATCCTAGCGGCCCGAAGGCCGTTTTACTCGTCATGGTGGCGCTGTGGGGCCTGCGTCTAGCGGGCCACATATATGTGCGTAGCAAAGGCCACGGGGAAGATCCGCGCTACATGGCGTACCGCGTGCAGTGGGGAAAAGACTACCTCAAGGAAGGGTACGTGAAAGTGTTCCTCGCCCAGGGGGCAGCGATGTTCTTTGTAACACTCCCCGTGCAGCTCGGGATGTCGAGTGACCTCGAGTCGTTCCGCTTGAAGCAGATCCTGGGCCTCGTGATCTTTCTTGTGGGGTTTGGTCTTGAGGCGTGGGCAGATGCGCATTTGCGGGCCTTCAAACTCGACCCGCAGAACAAAGGAAAACTCTGCACCTCCGGTCCCTGGACCTTCGTGCGCTTTCCGAACTACCTTGGCGAGATGCTGATCTGGTGGGGAATCTATCTTTATATTTTCAACTTCTGGACCTCGTGGACGATCCTCGGGCCCATGACCATAAGCTTCAGTTTGCTTAAGGTGACTGGCATCCCCTTGATCGAAAAGCGCTACCTCGAACGGGCCGATTACCGAGAGTATGCCGCACGCGTTCCGCGACTCCTGCCGTTCATTGGAAAGAAGATCAAGGCCTAGCGGGGAGCGCTAGTTCGGAAGGACGAGGCGGAAGGTGCTGCCGGTGCCGAGGTTCTGCGGCTGCGCTTCGAGCCTGCCACCGATGTGCGCAGCCAAGTCGTTGCAGATGAAGAGGCCCAGGCCCTGATCGTGCTTCCCTTCGATCAGCTCTTCGATGGGCGCACTCAGCACCGGACCCTTGTCATGGACTTCGATCCAGACCTCGGAGTTCTGTTGATTGATCACCACTTCGATTTGGCTGTCAATCGGACTGAATTTGATCGCATTGCTTATGAGGTTGCGCGTAACCGTGGCGACGATGTCGGGATCCGTTACGGCAGAGGGGCGAGATACGCTCGTGACCGTGATCGACTGACCCTTCATCTCCGCGAAGGGTAGCATGAACATCACCGACTGCTCGACCACGGGAACCAGTTGCACTTCGTTGTTGAGCATCCGGAGCTTGTCCTGCTGACTCCGCGACCAGAGCATGACTTCCTCGATGTAGGTGATGCACTTGTCTGCGTAGTCCGCGATGAGAGTGGCTTGTGATTGGACCGTCGTCGCGGGGAGGGTCGTTGCGTCTTCTGCGAGCCCCTTCGCATGCGCCCGGAGGGCCTCGAGGTTTCCGTGGAGGCCATGGCCCACGAGCGAAAGGAGCTGGTTCTTGAGTCGATTAAGGTCCTGGACGTTTTCTTCGACCTGTCGCCGTAGCGTCACATTCGTGAACTTGTACAGGCTCCCCATGACGGTGCCGCGGTCGTCGCGCAGTTCCGTTTGCTCGAGGCGAAAGCTCACTCCGGCGACCACGCGCTCGGGGATCTCCGGAAGGAGGCGCACACCGATCTTCTCCTCGATCGCACTCTTGGGTTTTCCCATGTCCGTTTCGGTAACTCCCAGCATCGTCGTTGCGGTCTGGTTAAAATCGACGAGGTGCTCCTGCAGGTCGAAAATCAGGTACAGGTCGTCGGAGCTATCGAGGACGTGAGTGCGGGCGATCGGGATCGCACTAAAGAAGTGATAGCGATAGATCACGACCATCAGAATGATCCCCGTGATCATGAGAAACGCTGGCGTCAGATTAAGGAAGCGAAAGTAGGGATAATAAAACACGGCTGCGCTGTCGATGATGAAGGGTATCGTGAGCGAGGCGAACACGAGGTATGTGTTGAGGTGGTGCTGCCTGTGGGCGCCGGAGTACGCGGTCGGGATGACCACGAGGCTCAGCATGATCAAGATCCGGGTGTACAAGTTGTGCACCAGGAACCACGGCCCGTTCTCGAAGGTCAGGATCGCGTACTGGCCGACTTGGTCGAGCTTGTAGTCGCGCAGCACGAGCTCGTGCCAGGGACTGAGCATCAGCACCGCGCCGATGGCCGGGATGACAAAGAGGAGCGACCAAACCCATTTCGGAAACAGCGACCGCTGGCGCATTTGGTTCGCGAGGTTCAGGACCGTTGGCCCGCACAAAAGCGGTGACAGCATGCGAATCCGGTTCACGAGGATCTTGGCCTCAAGCGAGTCGAGGTGGAAGATCACCGCCGCGCCGAGCGCCCAGACCGACATCGTCAGGAGGAAGTAGGAGAGGGCCCTGGCCAGCGGGAACTTTCCGCTTCGTAGGCAGTAGAAGCTCAGGGAGAGCATCACTACGCCAGCGATCCACTGGAAGAAGTTTATTGGTACGAGCACGGACTCAATCACGAAAATCCTC
>JBKHVY010000274.1:0-2648 GCA_046569805.1 Bacteriovoracia bacterium
GCTATTTGAGCAGGCGGTCAGCCAGCATAACAATGTCAACAAAACGAGATTTAACTGAATCGCTGTCCGCAAAAAAGCCCCTCATACAAAGCGCCGTCGGTGGTACATTTTTATTGTAGACCAACTCCCCACGAAGGTCGTTAATCAAGACAAGGTTTGGCCAGACAATTTCTTGCCTGACCAAACAGAAAGCTTACGGATTCGGCGTGAGCGTATCGTTCACCATCAGCGGCAACTGGGGTGCTGTGATCTTCGGGAACTTGCCGGTCAGGGCGTTCAAGAATTCGACGATGTCACTCACCTGCGCGTCAGTAAGGTCCTGGTCGAGCTGCGTCTTCGCCATCACGCGGACAGCTTCGTCGAGCGTGCGGACTTTTCCGTTGTGGAAGTACGGGGCGGTCACGGCGACGTTGCGCCAGGTGGGCACGCGCCACTTGTTCATGTCTTCCTTGTTCTTCGTGACCTCGAAGTGACCTTTGTCGCTCAAGAGGTCGTACTGCGCGTCGTACTTCGATCCGGGGATCTGCGGAAAGGGCTGGTAGTTCCCCTCACCCATCTTGAAGCCCTCGCCGGCGAAGTTTGGCCCTGAGTGACAGGCGGTGCAGCCGACTTCGTCGACGAGCTTCATGCCTCGTAGAGCGCCAGCACTCAGCGCTTTCTTGTTACCTTTCTTATAGAGATCGAACGGACTATCAGGAGTGATGAGCGTGCGCTCGAAGCTCGCGATCGCTTTGGCAAGATTGTCGATCGTCACCGGATTCGATTCCTTCGGGAACGCGGCTTTGAACATCGCCACGTAGCCCGGAAGCTTGTTCACGCGCTCGATGACAGCATCGTGTGAGGGCATTCCCATCTCAACAGGATTCGTGAGCGGGCCCTTCGCCTGCTCCTCGAGCGTGGCGGTGCGGCCGTCCCAGAACTGGACTGTATGAAAGGCGGAGTTCCAGACAGTCGGTGACCCACGGCCTCCGCGCTGTCCGCGCACACCTACACCGACGGGCCTGCCGTCGTCGCCGGCGGCCATGACGTTGTGGCAGCTGTTACACGAGACGGTGCCATCAACCGACAGGCGCGGATCGAAGTAGAGCACTTTGCCGAGCTCGATCTTCGCCGGTGTCTGCGGATTATCTGCCGGCACCGGCACGACTTTCGGCAAAGCCTCGAGGGCAAACGCAGGCACATTGAAGAGGGCAAAGATCATAACAGTGCTTAGCATTATTTTTTCTCCTAGGTTGAGAATATTTGTCTCAGATCATAGCAAAATATCGCTGTTTGAAAAATTGATTCTCATCAAAGTTCTCATTACTAGTGCTACAAATTGTTGCACTAGTAAGAAGCCACAGATCTTCGTAAGATCAGCCTCGATGCTTCCAAACAAATTTCTCCCCCCCCTTTCTGAGGATTGACTATTTTCGTGTCTCTGCTTCCGAGCAGCGCCTGGCCTGGTTAGTCCAGCTGCGGATCGGTGATGGCGGTGCTCACTCTTGGTGCCGTCACGAAAGAAGTTCCTCTGCGCCTCAAATCCGAAGCCGCCGAGGTTCAGATGAGTGGAAACATCAGCGTCCTCGACTTTTCACTCGGCGAAAACCTCGCCCGCATCACCCGCGCGTGCTACGCACTCCACGAAGGCGTGACCTGGCCCGACGTCGTCATAGACGTCACCGTCACGCTCCGCAGAGATTGCCGCTAGCGGCAGCTCGTCTCGATCAATTCGAAGCGCCGCGGGGCGAGTTCGCGGAACTGGCTCTCGCAGGTAACCCTGCTCCACTGCGCCCACTCCGGAACGAAGACGTTGACGACGCTCTTGAGCGCTACCTTCGCCTCAGGATTCGTGGCGCGGGTGAAGTCCGTGGAAACGAAGTCCACGCGATCGAGTTCGGTGTGGCCGAAGAGGCGCATAGAGACGGCCTCTTGGTGCTCGAGAACCAATTCTTTGATCACGCCGGCCTGGGCCGTGAGGGAACCGACGAGTAAGACCAGTGCGAGTAGACGTTTCATAAACACCTCATTTGTTTTTCCCCCTTCTACTTCCACGTGAACAAGCTGTCCTCAGTGTGTGAAGTTTTTTCGACCAGAGATATTGACCATCCAACTTTCGTTTGGTATACCAAACATACGTTTTTACCTATTAACAGGATGAATTATGCCAATACTTGCTCTTCTCTTACTGGCCGGACCAGTCTCCGCCCAAGAAGTTCTCAAAGAAGTCGTCATCGACGACAAGTCCCAGAAATCTTTCGCCTCGAGCGTCAAAAAAGACATCGAGGGAACCTCCATCTACACCGGAAAGAAGGTCACAACGACCGAGCTCGATCAGCTCCCCGTGACGAGCACCAACAACTTCCGTCAGGCGCTCTCGCAGACCGCGGGGCTCTTAAGCTCCGACGTGAACTTCGAGGGCTACTCCTCGCTCTCCTACCGGGGCCTCGGCGACCCGCACGAAACGTTTAACATCCACACTCTCCACAATGGCCTTCCCGCGAGCGCCGACATGTACGGCTACCCGGCGAACTACTTCGTGCCGCCCTTTCAGTCGCTCGAGCGAATCGAGTTCATCCGCGGTGGCTCCTCGCTCATGTACGGCCCGCACGCCGGCGGAACGCTCAACTACATCTCGCGCAAGCCGGAGGCTTCGAAGCCCTTCGCCG
>JBKHVY010000275.1:0-2630 GCA_046569805.1 Bacteriovoracia bacterium
CGCTGATCAGGCGCTTCTTCGGTACATAGGGTGCACGAGGCGGTGGCACGACAGTGGTGCCGCGCTTAAGTTTTCCCGGGGCCACGGGGGTCGGAATAGGAGCCTCTTGTCTCGGCTTCGATGAGGTGACGACCGGTTTTTGCGTCGGTGCGGCTGGAGCTTCGGAGGGCGGAGCAACCGACGAATTTACTTCGCCAGGACTTAAGTCATTTTTTTTTTGAGGGTCTGTCGCCGTCGGTGGTACCGGTGGGAGCTCGTCCTTGAGGTTCGAAAGACTAATTCCACTCACGAGAGTTATGTCATCCGGCTGGGGGTTTCCCGCGACCGAGTTAAGATCTGCGGTCAGGACGTCCCGCGCCTCGCTAATGGGATTGAAGCTCTGGCGCTGGGCACCCAGCAGGTAGCGGTCGACTTGCTCTTTCTCACGGAGATAAAACCAATAACCGTTGCCGCTACAAATCTCGTCTTCTTGGCGGATCGATCCGTTATGATACAGCTCGAGAACCTTCTCTTTCGAGACGGGTCCCAAGATGTGATTCGACTTCGTTCTGATCAACCAGTTTTTTTGCATGCCCATCACCGTGCCAATAAGCCAATCATGGCGGCCAAGTCTTGATCGTTAAACCGCAGACCGAAGCTTATTGTCGCAGATTGTTCACCTTTTTTAGAAGCTAAATCCTCGCCGGTGATGCGCGCGAACAGAACGTTCCACAGCTTCACTTCGGAAATTAAGCGGGCGTTAGGCCCGGCGTCTTGCTGGTAGTCGAAGACTTCAAGGCCCGTCCGAATGCCCCAGTCTGGGAAGAAGTAGTCGATCCCGACTCCCCCGGTGCTCTCGATCAGACCGGCGCGGATACCAAGGCGCTGGATGCGACGACCAATCTGTAAGTTAAACTTGAAGTTACTCTTGTCGATCCGGCGCGTGGAGGTACAGGTCTCGGGAGCGCCGCTCACGCTGTTGCAGATCTCCTGCTCGCGCACGATCTCAGGCCCGTAGTCATTGGTGACGACACCGATCCGGAAGAAGCGCTCGGGTGCGGGGTAGATGTCGAGGTCGAAGCGCGTGTCGGTTCCCATGCGCGTGTTCGCGCCGGTCGAGAGGCCAATGTCGGCTTCGATGTTGTTGATGCGGTTGACGAGGCGGTTCACGCTCGAGAGGGTCTGCGAGACCTGGTCGACGACGGCGTCATCCCTCAGGAGTTTTCCGACCGTGCCCTTGCCGTCTTCACGTCGGCGATGATGTCCTTGAGGTCCGTGACGGCTTTGTCGGTCTTGTCGAGGATAGGCCCGATCTTCGCGAGATCGTTCATGAGCGAGTTCTTCTGGAGGCGGTCGGTCTCGTACTGTAACTGCTCCGAGAGGAGTTTAATGTTGTCGACGATGTCATCGACCTTACCTTCGTTTTTATCCATCACGCGCTTGAGGCTTTCTGTGAGGTCACGGATGTTCCCGGTGATCTTCTCAAGACGATTCGAACCGTCTTGATCCTTGAGCGACTCCTTCACGAGGATCGCCACCTCTTTGATCTCTTTGATCATCGCTCCAGCGTCTTTTCCAATTGAATCGAGGCCGCCGGCGATGTCTGAAGGCACCAGCGCGCCTTCTTCAAGCTTGAGTGGAGTTGGTTCACCGAGGTCGATGTCGAGGTACTTGTCGCCGAGGAAGCCCACACTCTTGATCTGCAAGCGCGAGTTCGGCGTGAGAGGAATATCTTCTTTCATCTCGAACTCAACCAGGGCCTTATTGCCTTGGAGGCGAATCTTTTTGATTCGGCCGGCGTTGATCCCCGCAACCTTGATAGGAGTTTTTTCGACGATACCGCTCGCATCCTCGAGCATGGTTTGGTAGCCCACGTACTCGCCGAAGCCCGCTTGGTTTGACGTAACCTTCAACGACATGAAGACCACACTTGCGAGGGCGAACATTGCTAAGAGACCGACTTTTAATTCACTCAATTGATCTCACTCCATGAAATCCGAGCACGTCCATGTGCGCACATATATAGAATGATAACCGAAATCGGCTACAACTCAAGGAATCTACGAATGGTTGGGTTCTGCGAATTCTTAAAACCTTCCACAGTGGAATACTCCACTATCTGTCCGCGCTCGAGGAACATGATGTGATCCGAGATCCGGAGCGAGGCCCGAACGTCGTGGGAGATGATGAGCGACGTGAGCTTCTTGTCGGCGTTGCGGCGAGCAGTCGTGGCGATGAGATCACACACAACCTGGGTACTGATCGGATCGAGGCCCGAGGTCGGTTCATCGTAGAGCATAATCCGCGGCTCGAGGGCCAGGGCGCGGGCGAGGCCCACGCGCTTGCGCATTCCCCCAGAGAGCTCGGAGGGAAGCCGATGCCAGGACTCGGGTACTAGCTCCACCGCGTTCATGAGGTCGGTGACCTTTTCGCGGATGACCGAGTCTTTGAGTTTTGTGAACTCGCGCAAAGGAAAAGCGACGTTCTCGAAGGCCGAGAGGTTATCGAAGAGTGCGGCGTACTGAAACACCATACCGAAGTTACGCCGAAATTCGCGCAGTCCCAGTTCGTCGAGGTCGTCCATGTCGACGCCGAGAGAATGAATCTTGCCGCTGGTGGGGCGAGTGAGACCTAGGATGTGCTTCATGAGG
>JBKHVY010000276.1:0-2626 GCA_046569805.1 Bacteriovoracia bacterium
CATCCGGGAGGCCGCGCGTCTGTCGCGGGGTACGGTGAACTCAAGAACAAAACTTTCGACCCGTTGTTTGGGATTAATCACACCTGCGCCACTTTTAGAGATGACCTCGCAAGGCTTGGGCGACGCACCTGGTGCACCACGAAGAAGATCGAAAAGCTTCAAATGCAGCTCGACATCATGATCGAATACGAAAACGAAAAGCGTTTTTTGAAAAAGAAAAGGGCCCTTATGAGGACCCATTTCGGATCTCAATCATCCCCACCTAAGTGAGGCAGTTACAAGAGCGACTGCTGCTTGAGCTCTTCCCACTCGATGCCGAGCTCCGTGCACACGGAAGCGATGAAGTCCCCAAGTCCCAGCGCGATCTTCGTCGGAACGTCGCGCGAGAGCCCCATCTGCATGCCAAAGGCTCCGGGGACCCAGCGCATTTCCGCCGCAGACTCCGGAACGAGTTTTTCTTTGACCTGGAGCACGCGGTAGCCCGTCGTCGGTTTCGTTCGTGATAAGTGGTAGGCCACGTGGCCGTCGGCGAAGAGCGACTGCACGATCATCTGCTCAGCGGTGTGCGTGCCGGGGTCCATGTGCAACCCGCACATTTCGGTGTGGACCACGTCCACCGTCTCGCTCTGCCCACTCCCGACGAAGCTCGCGGCCATGCGCACGGCGGGGAGAGCGGCGTAGCAGCCCATGTGGTAGGCGTGCGTGATCGCTGGTCCCTCAGCGTGGTTGGCGAAGTGGAGCTGCGGAGCGCTCGGGGACACGTAGCCGGTGCAGGTCACGTGGACCAGATGCTCCGGAGTTTTTCGCTGCTGATAGACCGTCTCGAAGACTTCGAGGGCGCGCTCGCCGAAGAAGCGCTGGCGCTCGCCGATGTCGACCCCGTGCTCGGCGCCGGGTGCGAGTTGGTAGATCCGATGCGAGTTCCAGTCGCGGTCGATCTCACCGACCTCCGTCATACGGAAGCCGATTTCTTCGGGTGAGATCTGGTACTTCTCAAGCCCTGTCACCTGCTGAGGATTCAGGCCCTGGAACCGACTCGCCTGTCGGTGGGCGTCGGCCAGCCACAGATTGAGGGCGGCTTGCTCGGTGCGGTGTCTGGGCAGCACGACGTGGAAGTTATCGAGGTAGATAGAATCCTTCATAGATTTAGTCATCCCAAGTCTGGAACGTGAAGGCCATCGGATAAATCGTAGACGGCCGGATTTTACTCGTAAATGTCTGAGTACCAGTCTTTTTCAACAAGCCGAGGCTCGTTACATTCCTGCGCCACGCCAAAGCACCCATTTTCAGTAATCATACGGCTAAGGATCCAGCTTCCATCGATGGATTTGATACTTGGGTCATTCAGTAACATCGCAAGATCACGATCAACGAGGTAGTCACTGCTCTCGATTCCAATCACTCTAGCTGTTTTTGATTTCTTCAGAAGCTGAGAGAGTACCTCCTTTAATTTCCGGCAGTCCTCTGGAAGCCTCTGTCGTCTTTCTCCGAGCCACTCAACTCGCTTGTTATAGAAAATATAAATCCCAAGCCATGAGTTTTTCTTTTCCGGATCCCCCGGCACCGTGCAATGAGGAAGGATGTTCTGGGTCTGAAGTTCAATGTCCATCACTCTCTTGGCATACAAATTAATTTTCGCATCTGACGCATGAGAACAGGATAAGATAAAAATGAGGATACAAAATAATCTCATTTAGTGCCTTTGAGTTTACGAAGGTAATTGTGGAAGCTGGTCCGGATTCTTTCGGCAATGCCCTTTCACTAGAACGATCGCCCCTTTATCCTCTTTCCTTGGATGCTTATTTACCCAATGGTACCCAACAGGACAAATACGCCATGGATGCTTTCCGGAGGCGAGGACATAGTTTCGTGACGATTTTTTATCCATGAATAATTGTACAAATAAAAAATCTGAGGGTCATGTTGATTTGTGCATGAACCGGTCATGCTTATCTTAAAAAATCAAGCAAGAGGCGCCCCTAACCTACGCGGCTTTCTGTTCGGCTTCCCAGATATCGAGGTTCATCTGGAGATTCATCCACATCCGAGGGGACGTATCCAAAACTCGGGCAAGAAGAACTGCAAACTCAGCGCTCATGGCCCTCTTGCCGTGGATGATCTCACTGAGCTTCGTTTGCATCGTCGAGACCTTGATTCGTCCCCCCGTGGCACTGCTTAGTCTTTCCGCGAATTCGGTTTGTGAGATGCCGAGCTCATCGAGCCAGAGATTCTTTAAGATTTCACCGGGGTGACTCGGACGACGGCTAGTGGCTTGTCTCTTGAGTTTCATTCTAATCCCTCACGCTTAGTGATAGTTTTCAATTTTAACGTCATAGAAATCGTGGTCTTTAAAAAGAAACGTTATCCTCCAGCCACTTAGCTTATGAATATCGATAGCGAACTCATTTTTCCGACGTCCCTTTAACTTATGCAGCCGAAGCGACGGCGGAAATCCTTGCACCTGAAGTTCGTCCAGGGCCGTAACGGCGTCCATGACATCGAGTAAGTAGATAGCTCGAGGCCATAGTTTCTCTGGGAGAGACTTCGTTCTGCCGGAGTGGAAGAGGTCAAAGGCAATCCGGTTACCAAACTCTTTAATCACGTTGCCCTCTCATGATTATACTGC
>JBKHVY010000277.1:0-2623 GCA_046569805.1 Bacteriovoracia bacterium
TCGCTCGGCGGACCCGATGGGTGTGGAGTTCATCCAGATGGTGAACAAAACAGGCACCCACAAGCTCTAGCTTCCGATGGACGCCCACACTCACTCGCTGTCGAACCCCGAGAGCATCTACGTGCTATCGAGTGCGGAGCTGAAGGCGCACCGACGCAACTCCCAGCAAAAGTTCTGTGCCGGTGTCCACCCGTGGCACGTTTCCCAAGGATCACTTTCTGATGTGATCCGCTGGGCCCAAGACGAAAACTGTGTGGGTATTGGTGAGACTGGTCTCGATCGATTACACCCAGAGTGGGATCTTCAGTTGCGGATATTCCTGACTCATTGGGATTTAAGCGAGAAAATCCAAAAGCCTCTGGTGCTGCACATCGTGCGAAGTAGCTCCGATCTTCTGGGTCTCATGAAACACCGAAGGCCCCGAGGTCCTTGGCTGTGGCATGACTTCACTGGACCCTTGGAGGCCTTGCCTAAAATCCTGAAGCTACATCCCGAGATGTATTTCTCCTGTGGGCCCAGGGCCCTTCGCAGAAAGAACTTTCCTGAACTCTGGCAGGCCCTTCCCAGTGCGCAGCGACTCTTGGAGACAGATGACAGTGGAGTGCCCTTTGAGGAAGTGCTGGCAGCGTCCGGGGCCGATCCCCGGGAACTGGAGCGAAATTTTGAACGCCTCTTTAGGGTGAAACCTGCACCAGCACAAACTTGAGGTAGCGCATCTCTTCTAAGGCCAGAGGCCAGGTGTGGTCTTCGGGCTGACCGCGCACCATGATCACGCGCCCGCGCCGACCCGCGCGCCCCAAGGAGTCGCGCACCAGATCCACGAACACGTCAAAGCTAATGTGGCCCGAGCAGCTCGAAGCGGCGAAGAGCCCACCGGGGGCGACGAGCTTGATCGAATCCGAGAAAATGTTGATGTAGGCTTCCTTGGCACTCTCGACGGACTTGGCGTTCGGCGCGAACGAGGGTGGATCCGTGATGACGAAGTCCCAGCGGCGCTTCTCCTTCTTCGCCTCCACCACCCACTTGAAGGCGTCGGCGGTGATGCCCTCGTGCTTTGAAGGCGTGAGACCGTTGATGTCCCAGTTCAGCTGCGCGGCTGCGATGGCTTTCTCAGCGATGTCGACGGTGGTGACCTGCGTGGCCCCACCGAGGCCCGCGAACACCGAGAAGCCACCAGTATAGCCGAAGAGATTCAAGAGCGTTTTATCTCGTGCTAGTTGTCCCACCAGCGCGCGGTTATCCCTCTGATCTAGGAAGAAGCCGGTCTTCGCGGCATCAATCAGGTGCGTTTCAAACAACACACCGTTCTCGTGGAAGCGCAGGGCCTCGAGCTCCACGCCTCCGTCGACCAGCACTTCGCCTTTCTCGGCCTCGTTGTTTCGACGCTTGAGATAAATAGTCTTAAGCCCCAGGGAAGTGCCCATGAGCCATTGAGCAATCTCGGCAGGATTCCAGAATCCGTTGGCCGCTTCCCCGTCGAGCTTCAGCACCGCTACGCTGGCATAGACGTCACACACGAGCCCCGGCAGGAGGTCGCCTTCGCCGTTGAAGAGGCGAAACGAGTCTTGGGTTCCCGGGCGGTAGAGATGGCGCTTGAGCGAGAGCGCCCGCTCCATGCGCTGGGTGATCTCCTGGGGCGTGATCTTCTTTTCCCCTAGCACCACCATGCGAAACGAAAGATTAATGTTGGGGCAGTAGTAGCCGGTGCCGAGGAACTCGTCTTTCGGAGAGTACAGGTGGGCGAGTGTGCCAGCGGGCTTCTTCGGCCGCTCCTGGAGTACGTCGGAGAACACCCAGGGATTTCCGCGCTTGATGTGCTTGGTGAGATCCCGCGAGAGCTTGAGCTTAAAGGGGGTCGAGTTCTTGATCATAGGGAATCCAATTTAAACCACGTCACTTCGTGTTTGTTATGGTGCTGATGAATGACCTGGCCCCCGACCTCGTCGATGAAGCGCTGAGTGGTGACGTGATCGGTTTCGGCCTGGAACTTCAGGGTACAGACGAAGTTTTTGACTCCTGTTCTCTCCCAGCGCTTGACGAGTTCTAATAGGCGCTCGGGGTAGCAGATGATGTCGGAGAAGAACCAGTCCACGGGAGGAAGGTCCGCGGGATTAAGGCCAAAGGCGCTCTCCTGGCGGATGCTCACGCGCCCAAGAGCGGCGATCCGCGGCTCGAGGGGCGCCTTGTCCACGGCGGTCACGGGCCCTCCGAAACTCTGGAGTACCCAGGTCCATCCACCGGGACACGCCCCCATATCCAGCAGGTGCTCGTGGGCGGTCGGAAGCTTCGGCGCGTGGCAGGTGAAGAACTCCCAGAGCTTCAGGTACGCGCGCGACGGTGGGTTGACTTGGTCTTCCATGAAGCTCATCTCACCCAAAGGATAAAGACTTGTGGTCTTGGTGGAGGCGAGGATCAGATCCTGCTCCCATAGCGTCCAGCCGCCCATGGGAGTGCGAGGCCTTGGGTGCAGGAAGGCGATGGGTTTCGTGGGGTAGTGCGGAAGCTCTTTTTGGATCAGCTCCGCGCGCCGATGGTGGTTCACTGAGTAGAGTGCCCAGTTGCGGCCTAGTGCCTTGAGCTTCTTTGCGCCGTCGCCGATGGAGGTGATGGGAATCTCCTGGAC
>JBKHVY010000278.1:0-2587 GCA_046569805.1 Bacteriovoracia bacterium
GACTGATCAAATGACGCCAGGCATTGCCGCATTAAGCCTCCGTAAAGAGGACCATCTAAGTATGGCGCAAACCTCACAGAGTGCGGGGTCCGAGCGAGATACTCGGTTTGCCTACGAACCGCTTTTTGCTGCGCATCCAAATGTAAAAAATGTGCGTCAGGATTTCGCAGGCTTTGAGTTTACACTTCCGCTGTGGATCTCAAGCATGACCGGAGGAGCGAAGCACGCGCAGAACCTCAACACACTTCTCGCACGCGCGTGTGCAGAGTTTAAGCTCGGCATGGGTTTGGGATCTTGTCGTCCACTGCTTGAGAATCGTCAGTCGCTGGCGGATTTCGATATGCGCCCGCACATGCCAGGACGACCACTTTTTGCCAACCTTGGCATCGCTCAGGTGGAAGAACTTCAGCAGGCAAAAAAACTCGACCGCGTTCACCACATGGTGGAAGAGCTCCGTGCTGATGGTCTTATCATTCACTTGAACCCACTCCAAGAATGGTTCCAGCCCGGGGGCGATCTGCTGACAGTCGCACCGCTCGAGACCATTACTCGTTTCGTCGAAGGGTCTCCGTATCCCGTGATCGTGAAAGAAGTCGGTCACGGCATGGGCCCGCAGTCGCTTAAGGCACTCATGCAGCTGCCGCTGTGGGCGATCGAATTCGGTGCTTTCGGTGGCACAAACTTCTCACTCCTCGAGGCCCGCCGTGCGGGAACGAGTACCAGTGATGGGCTCATTACTGTCGGCCACACGGCCCGCGAGATGGTTGGGTTCGTGCGCTCTCTCATGGCGAGCGGAGAGTCGTTTAAGTGTCAGCGCTTTATTATCTCTGGGGGAGTGAAAGATTCCCTGGATGGGTTTCACCTGAGCTCGCAGCTTCCCGGCTCACTCTTCGGCATGGCCCAGGGTGTGCTGGCGCACGCGCAAAACGGAGAAGCAGCTCTCCACGCGTACCTTGAAAACGAACTTAAGCAATTTTCCATGGCCCAGGCCTACCTTAGGTCTTTGTAGGAGACATTATGAAACCGGTATCGGGCTTTTCGAAGATGACGAAGACGGAAAAAATCCAATGGCTCGCCCAGCAGTTCGAGGGGAAGACGGCCGCCGAGGTCACGGCGATGACCCGCTTCTGGAACCCCGACGAAAAAGTACAGACGCGCTTCGATGAGTTCGCCGAGAACACGCTCACCAACTACTACCTTCCTTTCGGTGTGGCCCCGAACTTCCTGATCAACGGCAAACACTACTGCGTTCCGATGGTCATCGAGGAGAGTTCGGTTGTGGCGGCCGCATCTCTTTCGGCAAAATTCTGGGCCGAGCGCGGCGGGTTTAAGGCCCGCGTGATCTCCACGCGCAAAGTGGGCCAGGTGCACTTTCTCTGGCAGGGTGACAAGACCCGGCTCGAGGAGTTCTTTGCGAAGGCCAAGGCCAGACTGATCGCGAGCATCGCTCCCATAGAAGAGAACATGAAGAAACGGGGCGGCGGTCTCGTGGACATGTCGCTGGTCGATTGCACCGGAGAGCTAGAGAACTACTGGCAACTTAAGCTTGAGTTTGAAACCTGTGATGCCATGGGGGCGAACTTCATCAACTCCGTTCTGGAAGAAATGAGCCGCCAGCTCCAGCAAGAGCTTGCCCGCTCTGCTTTACCAGCGTCAGAACGAGAAGCCGAAGTCATCATGTGCATTCTTTCGAACTTCACCCCGGACTGCCTCGTAGAAGTGAGTGTGGAGTGCCCCATCGAAGACCTCGGAGTCTTCAGTGGTGGCATGGATGCGCACACCTTCGCGCGCCGGTTTCACACGGCGGTGCAGATCGCCCGGGTGGACCGCTCCCGCGCAGTGACTCACAACAAAGGCATCATGAACGGCATCGACGCCGTGATCCTTGCGACCGGAAACGACTTCCGAGCGATCGAGGCCTGTGCCCATGCGTGGGCCGCGAACGACGGGAAGTACCGTAGTTTGTCTCAGTGTACACTTGAACGCGGTCGCTTTAAGTTTTCTCTCACACTCCCACTCGCTCTCGGAACGGTGGGGGGGCTGACGAACCTGCATCCGCTGGCGAATATGTCGCTGGATATCATGGGTCGGCCAAGTGCTGCGGAGCTCATGCAGATCGCCGCGGCCGTGGGGATCGCGCAGAACTTCGGTGCTGTGCGCTCGCTCGTGACGACAGGAATTCAGAAGGGACACATGAAGCTTCACCTCCTCAATATCCTTCAGCAGCTCGGAGCGACGGAGTCTCAGAAACAGACCGCGCAGGAGTACTTCGCTGACAAGGTGGTTTCTTACTCAGCGGTTAGAAATTTAGTCGAATCATCACCCTCAGCCTAGGAACTCAGCCGTGCGCGATCAGCAATTCTATGGCCATGGAAAGATCCTCCTTACGGGTGAGTACTTCGTGCTTGAAGGAGCACTGGCACTTGCGCTCCCGACGACGGTCGGTCAGAGTTTAAAGGTTCGCTATCGTCACTCGCATCAACCGACGTTCAAGTGGACGTCACTTGATCACGCGGGGAAAAGTTGGTTCGAAGCGGAGTTCGAGTTCTGGCACTTCGACGTGCTCTCGACCACGGACAAGACCATC
>JBKHVY010000279.1:0-2576 GCA_046569805.1 Bacteriovoracia bacterium
TGCGCCTTCTCCACAAGCGTCAGCACGTCTCCCATGTCAAGGATGCGCTTGGCGAGGCGGTCCGGGTGGAAGGGCTCGAGGTCTTTAAGCTTCTCACCAGTCGAGACGAACTTCAGCGGCACACCCGTGGCGTGGCGGATCGAAAGCGCAGCACCGCCGCGCGCGTCGGAGTCCATCTTCGAGAGCACCACACCCGTGAGGTGCACTTTCTCGTGGAAGACCTTGGCGACGTTAACGGCTTCTTGGCCCGTCATCGCGTCGGCCACTAACAGAACCTCCGCCGCATTAATGGAGTTCTTGAGATCCACCAGCTGGCCCATCAACTCTTCGTCGACCTGCAGGCGGCCGGCGGTATCGATGATCACAACGTCTTTACGAAGCTTCTTCGCTTCCTCGATGGCCGCCTTAGCGATCTGGGCCGGCGTCATCGAAAGATCGCTATCGAAGTAATCCACGCTGAGGTTCCGTGCGTGGGTCAGGAGCTGGTCCTTAGCAGCGGGCCGGAAGTTATCGGCCGGCACGAGGTAGGGATCTTTTTTGAGCTTGCTGCGTAAGTGAAGAGCGAGCTTTCCGGAGAAGGTTGTCTTACCGGCACCGTTGAGACCCACGACGAGGATGACGGCCGGGCTTTGCACGTTGAGGTTCAGTTCCTGGTGGGTGTCGCCCATGAGTGCTGTGAGTTGGTCGTGGACGATCTTCACGAACTGCTGGCCCGGCTCGACGCCCTTGAGCACCTTCTCGCCCAGGGCCTCGACCTTCACCTTTTCGATGAAGTCTTTGACGACCTTGAAGTTCACGTCCGCTTCGAGGAGTGCGGTGCGAACGCTCTTGAGCGTCTCTTCGATGTTCGCCTCGGAGATCTTGCCCTTCCCGCGTAAGCTTCGGAAGGCGTCGGAGAATTTTTCGTTCAACGTATCAAGCATAAACAATCCTTAGAGCATTTGAAGGAGCACAGTGTAGCACTCTTCCGGTGTGGAGACGAGAGCATCAGCGCCAAATTCTTGCAGCACCGAGCGATTGGCCTCAGGGCCCCAGAGAACTCCCACCGCATGGGCGCCCGCGAGCTTCGCCCCTTTCATGTCGGCCCAGCTATCGCCCACCACCGCGCAGTGAACGGGGTCGAAGCTTCCCAGAAGTTCTTGCAGGCCCTGAGGATGGGGTTTCGGCTGAGTTTCATTGGCGCAGCGCCAGGCTTCAAAAAATCGCATAAGTCCATGGCCTGCGAGCCATTTCTCCAGCGACACGCGGTCGCGTCCGGTCCAAATCGAGAGAGTCGCCTCGGTACTCAAACGATGAAGGAGTTCAGGAATCCCCGGATAGGGCCTTGAGTCTTTGGGATTTAGCAGTGTTCCGTCGCAGTCAAATACGATATGTCGTAACGTGCTCATGACGCCCCTTGACGAGAAAGGTAAAATTCTCTACTTGTGCCTTAAGAAGATCAATCTTTTTTCGGGAAACTCTCCGTGTCATTAACTCCGCGTCCCTATTCTGACCAGCTGCAGGCCAAGATGAGTCATTTTCAGGGCCTCATGACACCGGTGAAACTGGGCCGCATCCAGTTCAAGTCCCCGCTCATCCTCGCCCCCATGGCCGGCATCTGTAACATTCCCTTTCGCCTCCTGATGGAAGAGCTCGGCGCCGGCGGCACGGTCTCCGAACTCGTGAGCTGCCACGGGATTAATCACGGCAACAAGCGCACGCTGGATATGCTCAAGATTCATCCGCGCGAACAAGTGGTGGGTCTGCAGCTCTTCGGCGAAGACATCGATGCCATGGCCCGCGCCGCCGAAGTCGCCGAGAGCTTTAACCCGGGCTGGATCGACATCAACATGGGCTGCCCCGTGAATAAGGTCGTCACGAAAGGTGGTGGCTCGGCGCTCATGAAAGAGATGGAGAAGCTCGCACCACTCTTCGAAGCGATGCGCGCGCGCATGCGCACACCGCTCTCGATCAAGATCCGCACCGGCTGGGACCAGGATAATCGCAACGGGCGAGAGATCATGAAGATCGCTCGCGAGTCCGGGATCGAGTGGGTAGCAATGCATGGGCGCACGCGCACGCAGCAGTACACGGGCCACGCCGACTGGGCGTTCATGGAAAATATCGCGCAGGAAAAGATCATTCCCATGATCGGTAACGGGGACCTTCACCATCCGCTCCTCGTGAGTGATCGGTTGCAGAAGACGCACACTGATGCGCTCATGATCGCGCGCGGGGCGCTTCGCAATCCGTTCATCTTCCTCGAGTCGCTCGATCCCGCGTACGCCCAGAAAAAGAAGTCCGACTTCTTGGGTGCGGACTACTGGGAAGTGATCCAGCGCCTGTGGTACTACGTCGGCGAAACCTTCGGCGACGAGCGCATGCTCTTAGTGCAAGCGAGAAAGCTCATCGTGTGGTTCGCCGCGGGCTTCCCGCACTCCGCTCTTTTCCGTGGAAAAGTCTTCGCCGCGCAGACGGCCGAGGACACCCTGCGGATCACCGAGGACTACTTTCTCTCCCTGGGGGCCTCACAGAAGAGCATCAACTACGACGAAGCCTTCATGAGCTCGGGCCACGGCTAATCCCTTGAAAGCCCG
>JBKHVY010000280.1:0-2549 GCA_046569805.1 Bacteriovoracia bacterium
TTGTTCGTGCGCGCGAGGATCTGATAGAGCGCGAGCTTTTTATCCAGCGCCTCGAGCTTCGACTTCGGCTCTGCTCTTGCGAGATACTGGCGCCGTAAAGACGGACGCTGGACGGGAGCCCCGAGCTCCCCGGCAGAATCGAGGAGACGAACCGTGTCGGCGGGGATGATGTAAAAGGGCGCCTGTGACGAAACGACGAGCTCAGGTTTGGCCACTTCAAGTAAGCGCAGAAGTTGCCAGGAACAGTTTTCATCGAAGAACCAGTAATCAAACCACGTGCTCGACTCCACTTCCCACAGGTGCGCCAGCAGGACATCGATTTCATCGGCCGAGAGACGTAGCGGGTACTCCCACAGATCCCGCGCCTCGCCGTGGTTGTACTCGTTGACCTTGATGAAGTACGGCGCGAGTGAAAAGTGGCCCTGGTAGCCGCCGAAGACTCCCAGAAGCGCGAACTCCACGCCGCCGTCACTGCCGGTCGTGGCCGCGAAGTTCACGGCGTAGTCGAGCAGCGCTCGTCCGTCGCCGGGACCTTTAAGGCGTAGGAAGGTGTGCCCGAACATGGAAGCGGGATTGTTCGGATAGGCGGTGGCAAACACCAGGGCCACATCCGTGACTGGCAGTCCCTTGCGCCACTCCTCGTATTCCTTGCAGCTGACATCCGGAAACGTCAAACCGAGTGAGCGCTCGAGCACGAGCTTTCGTGCGGGGAACTTACAGGCCGCTGCAGTTTCGCGCAGAGCTTTGATGGTGGCCGTGAGCTCCGCCACGGGATTCGTTCTTCCGTCGGGGGCGAAGAAGAACTCGGGGCCATCAGCCTCGCTCTCAAGGCCTGTGAGCGTCTTTTGATAGTGCAGAAGATTGAGCCACTGCGCCGAGTGCGCAAAAGTTGCTTCTGAGGTGGCGCGGGCCCACCCCAGAAGAAAGAGAACGAGGAACAACCTAGATCATCGCGAGGTTATCGCAACTCTTGGCAGTTTTGGTGTGCTTGAACTGCGAGAGGTTCTTCAGCAGCAGTTTCGAGTCGGTGTTTTCATTCACAAAAAGCGTGCCGTATGATGCTTTCGCCCATGTGATGAACTCCCCTTGTGCCTGCGCATCGCAGCCCATGACTTCAGCAAACGTTGCAAGGTACTCACCCTGGCCCAGCGCCATCTCGTGGCGCAGCTCCGGCAGGTTCGCTTCCGCGTAGTAGATCGGGTACATGTCGCGCTTGACGATACTGTGCTGCGAGCAGCCCGAGGTTCCGGTGGTGATGCCGAAGAGCTGCGAAGAGAAGCTGTGGTTAGTGGTGGCGCGGAAGAGGGCCGAGACGATGGAGTTCTGCTTCCAGATCATCGATCCGAGACCGCAGCCCGTGCTCGAGTCTGCCGAGGCGTGGAAACTAAAACCGAGACCGAGGACAAGAGACGCGAGGAAAAGACGCATGGAGAACCCCTTTTATAAGTTTCTCTCATTATCTCCTGCCAAGAATAATTCGCAAGTGCGCAACTAATCCGGTCAAGATACGAGCGTCAGAACTCGTTGCTTCACAAATGAAAACTCTATCTTGCTCAAGACCAGCTCTCGAGACTCCCATTTGAGTGAAGAGGTAAAGATCAAATTTAAGTGCTCAATATCGGGCACGAATACTCAAATCTTTGACACTTAAATCATAGTGTCTTAATAGTGTGGTACAATATGGCCCAGTGGGAGTTCGTTGACTGGCTTCTCATATGGATTCTAGAGACTTCGTCGTTTCAGTTCGAGTGGGATAACGGAAACCTTTCGAAGAATGCAAAAAAGCATGGCGTCCAAAAGCATGAGATGGAAGAAGTTTTTCGCTCAGGGATGGCGCTGCCTCTTGGAGTTCAGACGAGTCCCGTTACCATCGAGCAGCGCTTCGGTCTCGTTGGACCAACCCTAAAAGGAAGAATTCTCCAGATCGCCTTTACTCGTTGAAACGACAAAGTCAGAGTCATCAGCGCTCGAAGCGCAAACAAAAAAGAGAGACTTAGGTATGAAGAAATCCTACGCCAAATCACTTAAGCAATATGAAGCTGAGGCCCTGCTCGATCCGGAAAAGATTCTCGCCGCGATGAAACGCTACAAGTCTTCACCAAAAAAACCAACGAGCGTCGCCCTGGATGAAAAGACTATCGAAGAACTAAAACTCGTCGCCGAGGGACAAGGCATCCCCTACCAAGTACTGATCCGTGTATTTATTCTCGATGGCCTGGATCGGCTTAAGAAAGCAGCCTAAGGCTCCGTCCGCGGAAACAGATCCGGCACCACCGTGAACGCCATCAGCAAGAAAGAAATGATCCACAGGGGCGCAGCGATTTCTTCGACGATCCGATTTTCACGTCCCGCCCACTGCAACAGCAGCGAGATCGATAGGTAGCCGAACACCAGCCCACTCGACTTGACGGCGTAGCGGAACTCATAGCGCAGCCGCCGGTACATGCGAAAGATGAACCCCGTCTGAACGAGGGTATTCGCGAAGATGAGCCCCAGCTGTAAGAGCACACCCTCCGTACGATTGGTGAGGATCGTCAGCGGTGCACCGA
>JBKHVY010000281.1:0-2534 GCA_046569805.1 Bacteriovoracia bacterium
TGAAAATAGCACTCGTTCACAAGTAAGACGATGTTGTCCTGCCGGTGTCATGCTGACCCTTTTAGCGCCTAACTACGCGTCTTACCACTTGCCCCGGTGCCGTATTGCTCCCACATTTTCTGGTAATGACCCGAAACTTCATCGATGCGTTGAGGTCGGACGAGTCCATCGTCAGAAGGCCGGACTTCGTAAGGTCGCCGCCAACGATCTCCACTTCGAGCTGGTTGCGTAAGCGGAAGTTGAGCGTCCGGTCCCCCTGGCGGCCACAGCCTGAGCGCACGGGGATCGCCGTCACGGGCGTGCTGACCCAGTCTTCGTTCGCTCCGCTGCGTGCGTTCCATTCTTTCTTATCGATGAGCTTCGCGTTCTGCGGCTGGCCTCTGCCGATGCCCACGCCCGCGTGACCGATATAAGACGTATGGAGTGCTGCGCGCACACCCGGATCAAGGATCGTCGCCCCACGATTGAAGATCGATATCTCCAGCGCCTCCACCATGACATCGTCGGGCAGTTCTACGTTAAAAGCCAGATTGCAAACGCGATGCTGAATGCTGGCATCATTGCGACGGCGAAGACCTCGACCAATCCCCGGTTGTTCATTGTCATTGTTTCCATCCTGTTGTGGGACCTGCACGTTAAAAACATCAAAGAGCACGGATACCGATTGGCCATCTGGTGCTGGCGAGAAGGCGACGCTGTTCGACGGGCAACCGGTGCCTCCGTGGGCGAAACTGTTGAAGCGCAGCTGCGTCTGAGCGTCGAGGGCCGCGAGAGTGACAAGGGCGGTGAGAAGTAGTCGTCGCATGAAGTCTCCTGGAAAAGGTTGCTCACTTCCTCCATACATACCGAGACCTCATTGAGATTGAATACGCAGGACTGAGCTTGCCGGACGAATCTCGACCATGTGGTTTTTAAAGAAAAACCAGCTGGGCGACAAACGCGAGAGGCATGAAGTTTAGGGCTTCCCGGAATATTTTGCTGGTGGATATGTTTGATTCAAGCAACGGACACAGAGTCTTGTCGCAACAACCTGCAAGGAGCATTTAATGTTTAAGAGTTTCGCCCTCATCGCAGCCCTCACTTTTTCGGCCGGCGCCATGGCACAAGGCCTTCAGTTAGGATACCCCAGCACCGGTGGTAACGGCTGTCCTCAGGGAACAGTGTCTGCGACCCTTTCTCCTGACAACACACAGCTCTCAATCCTCTTCGATCAGTTCCTCGCGGAAGCAGGACCAGGTGTTGGCAAAACCATCGATCGCAAGAGCTGTAACATTGCAATCCCGGTGACCGTCCCTAACGGCTACGCGGTGTCGATCGTCGCCGTTGATTATCGTGGCTTCGTGGGCCTTCCGAGTCGTTCTGCGACCGCGCGCTTCTCAGCGGAATACTTCTTCGCGAACCAGCGGGGGCCCGTCACTCAGCGCACTTTCGTCGGTGCCCAAAACACAGATTACCTCGTCGAAAACGACTTGGTGCTCTCGTCGCTCGTGTGGTCGGCGTGTGGCGCTCAGACCAACCTTCGCATCAACGCCTCAATGATGCTCTCGAACAGCGATCGTCGTTCTGATGCGATCGCCACCGTCGACTCGGCCGACATCAGCTCCGGCATCATCTACCAGCTCCAGTTCCGTCGCTGCCGCTAATCGTTTCATCGATCATCGCCAGAAATCGAAGCCCCTCCTACGGAGGGGCTTTTTGCTTTACGGTATGTGAAAACAGCGACTTAATTGCTCAGCCGAAATCGCTTTGAAATCTGCTTTGGTGTAACGGTTTTCTCCCTTATCATTCTTAAGGGAGTTTCAATGGTTTATCTTTTTCTGAGTCTCGTTATCTCTACAGCATCTTTCGCAGAAGTTGTCCTTCGTCAAACAGAGGCGAACGGCGTTCGAAAGGTTGAGCTAGATTTAAATTCGGATCAGAAAGTCGATCGGATTGATCACTACCGAGACGGTCAGATCTTTTTAACTGAAGAAGATGCCGGTTTCGGTGGAAGTTTGAATCAGAGGACACAGTTCTTCGATTTTAAAAACTCAAAAGAGCCAATTTCTATTTCCGAGATCGACAAGAACCGAGACGGGAAGGTCGATCGGATCGAAAAGACGTATCGAATCCCAGAGCACGATCGGATCGTGACGACGATCTCCGTCTCAACGAAGCTCGATGCACAGTTCGACCGCACGTGGAGTTCGGTCACGAAACTCCGACAGAAGCGCGATGAGTCTTGTGGAAGTCTTGCTCCGATCGCTCTGCAGGCGACGGAGTTAAGCCAACAAGTTTCAAGTCTCGGCTTAGGAATCGAGAGTGGATACCTCCGATCCGTCCCCGGCTATCGCGTCGATGCAGGCTGTTTGCAGAAATGGGGGAATCCCGATTTTGTGACTTCGCTCACGACGGCCATGAGTAAGGGGAAGTCTTGTCTTGCGGAACTTGCTCAAAAAACACCGGGTAAGATGAACGGGGCGGGGCTCAACCTCCAACGGTTGAATGCTCTTCAGGCGGTGACTCCAGTGACTATTACCTGCAGTGAAACCTCC
>JBKHVY010000282.1:0-2496 GCA_046569805.1 Bacteriovoracia bacterium
GTGGTCAACGGGTCTGAGGTCCTCGAGCTCGGCGTCCAGAATATTCTTAGTGAGGCGAACGCCCACAGCTCCGGCAACCTCGCAGCTCGCCTCGAAGCGGCGAGCGGAAGCCTCTAGGGAGTAGGGCCATGAAGACGGCAGCAAGGCCAGTTCCGTTCGATTTTAAAACGTACCAGGAGTACCTTGCTGCCCTCTTCGCTTGGTTCCGCGCCAACGGGACGTCGCTCCGGAGCCTCGCAAGCCGCCTCGGAGTTTCTGTCGCCCTCTTGTCTTCGATCGTCAAAGGCCGCAGGAATCTCACGCGGCAACACCTTGAGCTCTGGGCAGGGGAGCTCGGCTGGGACGACTCCGAGCGCTCCTTCCTCGAAAAGGCGCTCCACTTTCAGAACCACCCGGAGCGCACAGAAAAAGCCGTCGCCTACAAGCAGATGACTCGGTTCAAGAAGTACCAGGAGCGGAGCTCGCGCGAGCTCGTGACTTGGAGTTACCTGGAGCGCTGGTGGACCGTGGTCATCCGCGAGATGAGCCACTTGCCCGGATTCCAACCGGACGTCGACTGGGTCCGGCAGCGGATGCTCTACCCCGTGGCGAAGGACGAGATTCGTCGGTCGCTCCGGTTTCTGCAGGAACACAAGCTCCTCGCGACCGAGGGGACGTTCCTGCGCCTTGAGTGCCACGGCGGCGTGTACAAGCTCTCCCTCTCGCAGTTCCACGCACAGATGCTCGAGAAGGTCGTGGACTCGATCTACCGCTCGCCGTCGTCGGAGCGCCACGTCCTCGGCCATACCTTCAAGCTCTCCGAAAAGCGCCTCGGCGCCGTGAAGTTGATTCTGGATCGTGCGCTCGAGGAGATCGCGGGCCTCGCGGCGCAACCGAGCGAGGACGGCGAGGTCTTCCACGTCGCTCTCACTGCCATCCCCTTAACCAAGAGAAAACCATGAAACCAGTAACGCTGATCTTGCTCCTGAGTGTCCTCGCTGCCTGCTCGAACGGCGGTACGACGACCGGTAATCCCGTCCGGGTCCAGCTGCGACTCGTGGACCAGCAACCCTTCGCCTGGTGGAGGCCCGTGAAGAATCACATTCTGGTTCCGGACGCACGGGCTGCTGTGACCAATGCGGTGTTCTGCTTCAAGCGGCTTCGGTTTAAGGCCCTTGCAACCGACGAGAGCACGACCTCTGGGAACGTCGACGTCGAGCTTGGCCGCGTCGCGATTGATCCGGCGGGGACCGCCTTACAAACGGTCTCCGTTCCCGCTGGTCGCTACGAGCGCATAGAGTTTGACCTCGAAAAGGACTGCGACGGCGTCGGTGGAACGCCCTCCGTTGCGTTCTCCAATGACCTTGCGCCGTTCTCCCACTCAACGCAGGACGGGATCACCATCAAGTTCGAAGGCGTATTCGTCGCGGAGCAAGACGCGGTTGTTGACTTAAACGTCGATGTGTTTTTTGATGTCATGGATACGATCTCCGACGGTGCAAACATCAAGCCGTCGTTTGAACTTTTGAGTGGAGACTTCTAATGCACTGGCTCGATCGACTCACGTGGTTTCACGGGAAGCTCTCCGACTACAACTCGGTGTGGTTCCCGTTCGTGTTCCTCAAACCGAAGCCGCGCGAGACGATCGGGCCCGCCCGTCGCCTGAGCATGACCCTTTGCTTCACCGCCTACGGCGCGGCGGTGTATCCGCTCAAGCAGTACCTGCTCGGTGATCCGGTGAACAACTACCTCTGGGCGGCGTTTTCCTTGAAGTGCCTGGGCTTCTTCGCGGTCTGGTTCCGGCTCGTCACGGTGCCCTTGTGGAACCGGCGCGCGCGGCTGCTCGAAGACGGCGCTACTGCCCCAGAATAATCCGCACGAGGCCCGCGAGGTCCGAGCGCTCGAGTTCGTGGCGCGAGTCCTTCAAGACATGTAACTGGCCCTGCGGAAGGGCCTTCACCACGCGCTCGGACTCCGTCACGGAGACGATCTTGTCCTTGTCGCCGACCACGACGTCCACCGGGATCGCGACGTCCGCGAGGTCTGCTGGCAAGAGGCCGTCGAGGCGCTCGATGTGCGCCATCATGTGGGTCGTGGCGAGGAGGAGCGGCAGACTCTTCTCCGCGAACTTTTTCTTGAGGTACTCCATCAGCGCCTCGTTCTCCGGGTGCAGCGTCGCCAGCATGTTCGCCAGCTGCGGAGCGCTCCAGTCGAACTTCGTGCCGTAGGTCACGATGCGGCAGATGGGCGAGTCCTCGTACTGGGAGGCATGCGCGAGGGCGACGTAGCCGCCCAGCGAGTGGCCTACCACCGTCACGTTCTTGGAGTGATGCGCTCTAAAGTACGCCTCGAGCTGCTCGACGAACGTCGTGATGGTGAGGGTCGCCGGGAGGGGCCCCGTCGTCTCGTGGCCCACGAAGGTTAAGCTTTGAGTGTCGGCCGGGAGGAGTTTTCGCAGCGGTTCCATCTCTGTGCTGGTGGCGAGCGCGCCGTGGAGGAGAATGATCATGGGCCTAT
>JBKHVY010000283.1:0-2495 GCA_046569805.1 Bacteriovoracia bacterium
TCGGACTGGCTCTTCACGGCGAGCTGGATCTCTTCTTTTTTCTGAGACTCCAAGACACTGGTCGCCACAAAGAACCCACCGACCACAAGGATGAGTGCTCCAACCACTAGGACGAGTTTATTTTTCATGCGATCCTCTCAGCAAAAAGTGTCCCGCGAAGATCAGGCCAAAGGCCGTGAGCGAGAGCAAGGGAATAGTAATGAAACCCAACCACTCGAGCTGCACCGTCGTGCAGGAGATCCCCTGTTTGCACGGCGCGAGACTCTCGGGGATAAGGTGGTAGTACAAAAGATTATGGTAGACCGCGATCCCAAACCCCACACCCGTGAGCCAGCGTGTGTAGCGCAGGATCCCGAGATCCAAGGGAAAGAGCGCAAGACCAAACAAGAGAACGAGCGGGTACATGGCGATGCGCTGGTACCAGCACAGAACACAGGGGGCGAGCAGCATGACTTCGCTAAAAAAGAGACTGCCAGCGGTTGCCACTAGCGAGAGGAGCCAGAGAAAGAATAGTCGCGACCAGGTATCCATGGCTAAAGCCTACCGGATTCCGAGGACTTCTCCTACTGTGACATGGGGATTTGTCTAAAAAAAGGCAAAAAAAAGGGAGGCCCTAAGGCCTCCCTTCGAAGAGTCGATTAGCGACAGTTCATGTTTGCTGGGACGAACTTGACCATCTTGTTGATGCGGCGGCCTTCCAACTTGATGTTGAACTTCGACTCACACTTCTGGTCGTACAAGAAGAATGAGTTGAGGACGAACTGGTTCCGGATCAGCTCGCGACCCATGTTCGCGTAGGCAGCTGTGTACTCCGCAGCGTCTTTCTTCTCAGAGATCGAGAGGAGCGTCGAGCGGATCTTCGTGAGCGCCGAGCGCGTCTCAGACTTCAGGCGGTTTTCACACGCGCCCTTAGCTTCTTTCATCTCCGTCTCATCGTTCGTACAGAGGTCGTCACGGTCGCCCTGCGCGAGGTACGTGTCGATCATGTTGTTCGCAGTTTCGCGCATGATCTCGAGGCTACGAGCGTTCTGCATTGCGCCGATCATCGTGCGAGTGTAGCCCGCAGAGATGTCGATCTTCGCTTCGAGGCGGACGAATCCGAGGTCCTTACCGCGTGGGAGAACCGGTGTGAACGACTTGCTCACGCCGAGGTCACGGTGGAACTGAGAGACGACGTCGGTCAACTTGCGGCTGTTGCTGTTGTCAGACTCGTACTGCCAGACGAACGTTGCCTTCTCTTCGATGCCAATAACTTTCTTGGCTTCGTTCTTCGTGACAGCGACGCCAGAAGAGAACGAGCGCAGGAGGCTCTTGTGCTTGTGGAAGAAGCGGCCCTTCTGCTCTTTGAAGAAGATCCCGTAGTTCATGTCCGTCGTGGTCTTGTCAGCGTAAGTCAGAGTAGCCGTTTCACCAACCGTGCGGCCCGTTGCCCAGTTGAAGAGCGCGACCATCGGGATCCCGATGACGCCGCCGCGGCGACGAGAAACTTCGCGGTTCGTGTAGGCGTTGACCGGAGTCACACCTGTCATGAACGCAGTCTTACCGAGTTCTTGAGCAATCGTGAGGTTACCAGAGAGCATCGCTTCGTAAGCTTCGACGGCTTGTGCGCCACCGATCTTGAAGTCGAACTCGTAGGTGAAGCCCTGGTTCAATTGCTGAACCTTAGAAGAGTCAACCTTGATGACCGCAACACCCGTGAAGAGTGACGTTGATTTAACAGAAGCCTTCGCGATCTGGACCACGGCCTTATCAGCACCAGTCTTCGTTACGAGCGTCTTCCATCCACCTTCAGACACCATCGAGCCGCCGGCGAATGCACCAGCAACACCGAGGCCGCCGATGTAGAGAAGGCCACCTGTGTTTTCGTAGTAAACGCTTTCGCCCTGGAGGTAGTCGTTAAGCGTTTCGACCTTGAACGGGATCGGGAGGACGTTGAGCGAGTCAACGTTCTTTTCTGTCGCGAAGCGCTCGTACTGGACGAAGCGGTTCTTCGTGACGGCGATGCCGGCGAGACCAGTCGTAAGAGCCGCGAGGCCCGTTGCGTTTGTCATGTAGATCTGTGGAGCAACACCGAGGCCCGCGTTCCATGAACGGATCTGCGTGACCTGGAAGCCTGCACGGTAGTCGTCGAGCATGATGGCGTATTCGCCGTCAGCAGACTTCATGTCCGAGCGCTCATTAGCAGTGAGGTTCACCGCTTTTGTGAGGATGTCGTAGTTTCCGTAAGCGAGTGGGAGGAGGCGTGCCTTGAGCTTGCGCTCTGGCTTTGATTCCTGAGCTGTCTCACCAGTTGAACCGCCTTCAGTTCCACCTTCTGATCCACCCTCTTCTCCGCCGTCTGTGCCGCCTTCAGTTCCACCTTCAGTTCCACCCTCAGAACCGCCTTCAGTTCCACCTTCAGAACCGCCTTCAGTTCCACCTTCTGTGCCGCCCTGGTATCCACCAGTGCCGCCTTCAGTGCCACCTACGTAGCCGCCTTCAGATCCACCTTCAAC
>JBKHVY010000284.1:0-2495 GCA_046569805.1 Bacteriovoracia bacterium
CTTTTTGAAAAACTCTGAATAAAATGGGCGAATAGTTGCCAATATCGGGTGCTAGACCCTCTGCGAAAAACTGCCAAACCCGCTCACTCGCCGGTCTGCCCTCTTGGACGAAGAGGTGCTGGAAGACGCGAGAGAGAAAAAAATGCGACGAAAGGGCGTTTTTTGGCTCAACTCCGGGAACTTCTCTTAATCCCAGGCTTGCCAGGGTGTCGATGCAAGGCTCTTTGAGGTAGCGATTGTGGTTGGAGATGGGAACTTCCGGAAGATTGTTCTCTCGGCGAGCAGCGTTCATTTCTAGCCACGGCTCATGAAAGCTCTCGAGCATGATGTAGAAGCCGCCAGGCCTGAGTGTGCGAGCGATGTGCTCGAAGGCCTGTTTCTGCCACTCCCAGCTCAAAAGGTTCACGATCGAGCGCTCGGTGATGATGATGTGCGGGTGGCCCTCAAAGGCGCTCGCCTGGCGCATGTCTCCCTCTGTGATTGAGAGGCCCGGAAGCTTGCGCGTCTGGGCCAGAGCTACCAGCTCCGGCACGAACTCCACACCACACAGCTTTGCACCCGCAAACTCGTCCCACAGCGCCTGCAACAGGTATCCGTTGCCGCAGCCGAGGTCGAGAATGTGCGCCTGCTCCGGCGCGACACCTAGCGCGCGCAGCGAGTGGCGCACTTGCTTAATCACAAACTGGGTTTCGCGCTCGCGCACGACCTTGTCTTGCATGGACATCTGGCCCTGGAGGCCCCAGCCGCGAGCGAGGCGTTCGTAGTGCTCGAGGATGATCTTGTCACTCATGGTTTGCGTCTCGCTTTGACGATGAAGCGCTCGGGCGCGGGAAGGCCTTCGCGGGTGAGCGAGGGGTTCGTGGGGTCGAGATAGTCAGCCAGGCTCGGGCCCTCGATCCATTCAGTTTTCCGCTGTTCCTGGGTGCGATTCCAATCGGAGGAGACGACCTGGATGTCAGTGAACTTCGCACGGGCGAGCATGGTGGTGAGGCACGCAAGTGTCGGAAGCCACCAGACGTTGGGCATATTAGCGTAGCGATCGGCAGGGATGAGCGCCGTGGCCTCGTCGCCCGGCACTCCGATGGTCTCGAGGATCAGCTCGCCGCCCGGCACGAGGGCCTCTCGAAGCTCTAACACTTGAGTCATGGGATCGCGATGATGGTAGAGCACACCCATGTGAAAGATCAGATCGAAGGTCTTTGGAAAGTGCGCTAAGTGCTCAACCCCCAAGAGTAAGAGTTCCGCGCCTTGAATGGGATCAATCGCTTGCAAAAACTGCCATTGCAGAAGATTCAAAGGCTGAGGATCGAAGCCCCAGACTTGGGTCGCTCCACGTTTGACGAGCTCACGCATGTACCAGCCGTTGCCACAGCCGATGTCGAGAATTTTTTTGTCTGCAAGCTCCGGCAGTGCGGCCTCGAGGCGCGCGAACTTTTGCCGGCAGTCCCACTCGGCGTCGATGAAACATCCCGGGAGCTCGAAGGGGCCCTTCTTCCAAGGCATCAGCCCTCGGGCACTGGTGCGGATACTGTCATGACTTTTCGGATCAAGCTTCGCTAGAGCTTCGCGCTCACGCGTCCACTTCGGCGCCAAGAGCGCCTGGGCGCGGTCGTCGTGAATGGCGCGCAATTCGTTGGAGAGTTCCATAGGGCGAAGATGCCGCTAAAACTTATCCATGGCAAGGGAGCGCTACGATTTTACCGCCAGAAACGTCGCGAAGGGGCCCCAGCGAAGGAGCATTTCCACGGGCCCGAACCCGGCTTCATGCAAGAGCGCCGTCTGGCGTGCCGGTGAGAGCGGGATCAGGACGTCCTCGAGGGCCTCGCGCTTCTGCGAGATCTCCAGGTTCGAGTAGCCGTTGTGGCTTTTAAACGAATAGTAGGCATCGGTCACAAGGTTCTGCAGCTCCGGTGCGTCGGTGACGATCTTCTCCGCCAACAGTAGCACGCCCCCCGGGCGCAGGGCCTGATGGATCTTCTTCAACAGCGGCAGGCGTTTTTCGAGCGGGAGAAATTGCAGAGTGTAGTTCATGACCACGGCACCGCAGGGACGAATGTCGCAAGTGGTGATGTCAGCGTGCTCAATCGTCGCGGTCTTAAGACCAAACGCCTTCATCTTGAGGCGCGCTTTCTCGACCATCGGCTCCGAGGAATCAAGCCCCACGAGATCGAGGTCGAGGTGCTTCAAGTGACCACCGATCTGAATCAGAGCGGCACCGGTGGAGCACCCGAGGTCGTAGACGCAGTCGCCGCTCTTTAAGAGGCGAGAGAGCAGGTCAACGCACAGAGATTGATTCTCACGGTACAGCGGCACCGAGCGGGTCACCATGTCGTCAAACACCTCGGCCACTTCAGCATTGAAGCTGAAGGGAAGGATGCGATCCATCGGGGTCGCAAAATAGCGATCTTTGGGCGTTGTCGTCATGGGGTCTCCGAAAGTCGTGACACTTTGCCCCACTCGCTTTCTGGTGACAAGGGGTGCGTTTTGGCCCTTTG
>JBKHVY010000285.1:0-2495 GCA_046569805.1 Bacteriovoracia bacterium
CGGCACGTAGGTTCCCGCGGTACACCAGTGCGCGGCCATGCAGAGGGTGAAGTACTCGGTGAGATCCACGGTCTTGAGGAGATTCAAATTCTTTTTATAGTACTGGAGCTTCCTCAGATAGGCGCACTTCTCGCCCTCCGTCGTGATTTCCCCGCTAAACAAAAAGGGTGCGGTGACCTCGACGTCTTTGAGCAGCAAGTTCGGTGCAATTCCGATGTTCGTGAGTTTTTTTGCCATACCCCATCTTAGTAGAAGCCGTGTTAAGTGACACGCCACAATCTTTCAGTCTAAAGTCTTAAAAAAAGGAGCTCCCCATGATTCAAACATTTTCCTACGCCGCGATGAGTTCAAAGGCCCCGCTGGTCCCCTACACCTTCACGCGCCGTGAGCCCCGCGACCACGACGTCCTCATCGACATCAAGTTCTCCGGCATCTGCCACTCGGACATCCACCAGGCCAGAAACGAATGGGGTGGCTCGCAGTTTCCCATGGTCCCGGGCCACGAGATCGCGGGCATCGTGACGAAGGTCGGACCCAAAGTCACAAAATACAAGGTGGGCGACAAAGTCGGCGTCGGCTGCTTCGTGGATTCTTGCCGCACCTGTGAGAGCTGCCACTCAGGGCTGGAGCAGTTCTGTAGCGAAGGCATGACTGGCACGTACAACAGCGTTGAGCGCGACGGGAAGACCGCCACACAAGGCGGCTACTCGACGAAGATCGTCGTCGACGATAACTACGTGCTGCGCATCCCGGATAACCTCCCGCTGGATAAGGCCGCGCCACTTCTGTGCGCTGGTATTACGACCTATTCACCGCTCGCCCATTGGGGCGCGGGCCCTGGGAAGAAGGTCGCCGTGATTGGCCTCGGGGGCCTGGGTCACATGGCCGTGAAAATCGCGCACGCCATGGGTGCGCACGTAACGGTCTTGAGCCAGTCGATGAAAAAAGCCGACGACGCCAAACGCCTCGGTGCCCACGAGTACTTCGCCACGAGCGACGCCAATACCTTCAAGACCCTTGCGGGAAAGTTTGATCTGATCATCAACTCCGTTTCAGCTCAAATTGATCTCTCCCAGTACCTCGGTATGCTGCGCGTGGATGGCACGATGGTGCTTCTCGGAGTGCCTGAAGAGGCGATGGCGATCCACCCCTTCCCTCTGATCATGGGCCGCCGGCGCTTGGCCGGCTCACTGATCGGTGGCATCAAGGAAACCCAGGAGATGCTCGACTTCTGCGGCAAGCACAACATCGCCTGCGACATCGAAGTGATCCCCGCCGCGAAGATCAACGACGCCTACGAGCGCGTCGTGAAGAGCGACGTGCGCTATCGCTTCGTGATCGACGCGTCGACCTTTACTTCAGCGTAGCCGCGAAGCTTCGCTGCCGTACTTTCACGCAGCGCTCGAGCTCATCGTTGGCCTCCAGCCAGGCGCGCCGTAACAGGCTCGTCTGGCGCACTTTCTTAAACTCCGCGCGGCTCTGCTTCAAAAGCTCTCCCGAACACAGCATCCCGGGGAAATAGCTTCCGAAGAATAATTTGACGTCGTCGTCACTCTTCACCCAATTCCGTGAACGAACTTCTTTGAAGAACACCGGGACGAATTTCTCTGAGAGCTCCGGTGCATTAACGTTGTGTAGGCGTGCCCCCGCCTGTCGGAGGGTGCTGAAAGTCAGATCCTTCGCCGCGGAGAGCTCGCGCCAGGCGCGTTCCTTGTTCGGCAGCTCCGGGATCGCCACGCGAGCGGCGTAGGCGTTACGCACTCCTTGGGTGCTGGGATCTTTTTTCTCCTCGGCGGCGATGAGGGTCAGCGCCTGTGGGTGGCCCTAGCTCGCCAGTGTCGTGATGAGCTGCCAGCGGCGATCGGGGTCAAGTGTGATGCCCTTGGGGAGTTCGTTCTTCGTGACCATCCCGTGCAGGCGATCGAGCCCTTGCGTGGTCTGAACAACATTGGTGTAGAAGTCGAAGAAGTTGAGCTGCGCGCTCGAGCCAGCGGCACTTTTTTCGAGGCGCTGCCAGATCATCGTTTCTAGCGAGGGAGCAAGTTCTTCACGCTGTTCGGGCGTGAGGTAGCCCTTGTAGTACGAATAAAGAGAGCTGCGCGTGCTGACCATGAGTCCCAGGAGGAGATCATCTTTTTCGACGGCCGCCGCAGCGATCGCCATACGTAGAAACTCCTGCACCGGCATCTCCTGCGAGCGCACCATGTGCGAGAGAATGGTCCAGACTCCGTAGCGCGCCAGTGGCGTCGGTAACAGCGTGAGGGCCTTCTCCGCGTTCAGGAGTGACTTCTCGTCCAGGCTAAAGAGCGCGTAGTCCATGTCGTCTTGGTTTGGCATCACGAAGTCCGGGCACTCGGTGTCGGTGAGCTCAACACTCGTCGACGCTCCCGAATACTCGATCTCCGGCGCGGCGAGGAGCTGCGCTTTCTCCGAGAGGCGGTAGAGGCCCAGGCGCGTGCGGTGAGGCGAAAGGTTTCCAGACACGCTCTTCTCCT
>JBKHVY010000286.1:0-2485 GCA_046569805.1 Bacteriovoracia bacterium
CCAGAGGGAGCGTCGAGTTTCTTTGTGTGATGGATGTCGAGCAGTTCTGCGCGAAAGGAAGGCAGCGATTTCTGAAGTTTATTCACCGTCTTAATGAGCTGACGAAAGAGTTGCACACCAAGTGAGAAGTTGGTGGCGTGGATCCACGCTGTCCCTTGGGCCTTAAGCTTCTGATCCAGATCCGTGGGCCACTCCATGCCCGTCGCGCCCACGACCATAGGCTTTTTACTTTTCAGGAGCTCTGGAAGCATTTCCAGAAAAGCCTCCCCGGGAACGAAGATGATACCTACGTCGGCGGCCCGGAGCTTTTCTGCGGTCGCAGGTTGGCTGCGGCCGAATGGTCCCACCACATCGTCGCTCCCAATGAGTGAGAGCACATGGCTCCCCGTTTTCCCGCGACCGATGACTGCAACTTTCATGGTGCCTCCAGGAGATCGGCGTGGAGGGTGCGGATGAGGTCCTCGGAGCGTCCAGGTGTGACCATCACACAAAACGCGTGATCGCTCGCACCGCACGAGACCATGATGGGCTTTACGTTCTCGAGTCGCGACAAGACACGCGCGTGGATCTTCGCTTCCGAGCGAATGTTCTTTCCGACGACGGCGATGATCTCTCCCTCCGTCACTTCCACTAGGCCCAGGGACGTCATGTCGCGCAGGAGATCCGGTGTGAGGGGATAGAGCTTATCGACCACAACACCCACGCGATTTTCACTCGTCGTGAGCATCGTGGGAGTCACACGATACTGCTGGAGAACCTGGATCACTTGGCCCAGGAACCACGGATGGTTTTGACCTTCAGCTTCCTTTACCGAGAGCCATTTCTGCTCGCGCTTCAGCGCAATGGCGCGGACCACGGGGTTCTCCGTTGGTGCGACCACAACGCGTGTTCCTTTCACGGTGGGATCTTGCGAGTACCCCACGTACACCGGAATCTGCGCGCGGATCGCCGGAAGGAAGGTGTCGGGGTGAATGACCTTCGCTCCGAAGCGAGTGAGTTCGCTAATTTCTGTGAAAGAGATTTCGGAGAGTGTCCGGGCGTGGGGTACAAGTCGCGGATCGGTCGTCATGACGCCCGCGACGTCTTTCCAGATCTGAATCTCCGTTGCGGAGAGTGCCTCTGCGA
Organism: Bacteriovoracia bacterium; assembly: GCA_046569805.1. GTDB lineage: Bacteria > Bdellovibrionota > Bacteriovoracia > Bacteriovoracales > Bacteriovoracaceae > UBA6144. The sequence continues at coordinate 1,126 of JBKHVY010000286.1, forward strand.
AGAGCGCGGTGGAGTAGTCCGAGCCTTCTTTCCCAAGCGTCGTCGTGCGCCCATGGAGGTCCGATCCGATGTAGCCCTGGGTCACGACGATGGAGTGGGCCAGGTGCGGTCGAATTTCATTCTCCGCGTGCTGGCGCACAAGGTCCAAGAGCGGAAGTGCGCGGCCATAGTCCGAAGAGGTTTTCATGAGATGGCGAGCATCGAGCCAAGTGGCAGTCATCCCTTCGGCCTTGAGGGCCTCGGCGAAGAGCAGGGAGCTTGTCAGTTCTCCGTAGCTGACGAGGTCGTCCAGCGCTGATGGTGAGGTCTCGCGCAGGAGCATCATGCCTTGGAGAATTTGGTGAACGCGGTCGCAGTAGAGTTGGACTGGAGCTTCGTCGCCCCCAAGTTCGCGCATGAAGACCAGGTGACGATCTTGGAAGGCGGTAAAACTCTTTTCGGGAAAGACCCCACCGGCGGCTTCTCGTGCCATGCTCATGAGCGCATTGGTGGTGCCGGAGGTGGCGGAGATTACGCACATGCGAATTTCTGGGCGCGCCTTGAGCACGCGGGCCGAAAGCCGTGCCACCGAACTCTGGGCCATGCTGGTCCCGCCGAACTTTGCGATTGCAAAACCCATGGAAACTCCTGGGGGGTTGTGAAGTTTTGACTATAGCAGATGAAAAAACAGGAGTTGAAGTCAATTCCACGTTAGAATGAGCGCATGAGTCTTATACGCCTTGGCACACTCCCTTTAGAAGAAGCTAAATCTCTGCAACGCGTCCTTGCGACTAAAGGCGTTGAAGCGCTGTTGGATCATAACGCTAAAACTTGTAACCGCGGTTGCACCGTCACGGTGGAAGTGCTTGTGCCGGAAGACACCATTCCTGTGGTGCAGGAGACGCTTAAGGAACAGTACCAACGTTTGACCGAAGGCCTGCAGGTTGACTGGAATCTTTTAGGACAGGTGTTCGACCCGTCTCAGGCCGAAGCCGTGTGCCCGGCCTGTGGCACGAATTTTTCTACCTCAAAGGCTGAGTGTCCTGACTGCGGGCTTTGCTTTTAGGTGCCATGTTGCACGGTTTTTCTAATTCACGTAAAATAAAAAAACTGGTGAGGGTTGAACCCTCGTGAGCGACCACGAGGCCTCACCAGAAACCATTCCCCCATTCGAGAGAGATTTTTGGTGAGGCTTAGAGCAATCTCTGGGCCACTAAGAGTTGGCGCTAAGTAGGTCTAACCGTGATTGGTTTGACTCTATGTGTGGTACAAAATTTCTGTTAGAAGTTTAATTTCTTCTTCGTCTTGCTCGCTATTTAGAATTCACTTAAAATAAAAAAACTGGTGAGGGTTGAACCCTAGTGTGCGGGCACTAGGCCTC
>JBKHVY010000287.1:0-2485 GCA_046569805.1 Bacteriovoracia bacterium
GCGCGGTCCCCCGCCAGGTACTCGCTGGTTGTCGACGCTCCAAGAGCATTTTCTTTTCCCGTAAAGCTCGCCGCAAGACCCGTAATCTTCGACTGCGGGAGGGATCCTTCCGCAACGTCGGCGCCGGTGATGGTGAGGTCTTGGATCTTCGCACCGGTCACAGAATTATCCGCAAGCTCCGGTGTGCCGATCGAACCCGCGGCTACTTCGTCGATCGAGTCAGCGATCCACTGCGACCCATCCCACCGAAGCACCTGACCTGCAGTAGTGGCACCCATGGGGCCTAGGGTCTTCGCTTGGTCGGCGAGGATCGCAAAGGGCATGGCGTTCAGGGCCTGATGGCCATAGGTCTTGTTGTTGGTGACGTCGCGCACGCGGATCAAGAGTGAATCTGGTGCCGGCTTATCAGCCACGACTTGCACGAGCGTCTTCGAGCCAACGCAGTTAGCGGGCGCGTAGTTGAGGTTCGCGTGGAACACACCCTGCGAGAGCGCGACGTTCGTTTTCTCGATTGTGCACACGGGATTAGCGACGTCGCTCGAGTAGAAGAGTTCGAAGCGCACGGTGACGGTGCCGCTGACCGGTGAGCCGTCGACGTTCACCAAGCGGCCCGAATAATTCAACACCGTGCTCGCGAGAGCACCGCTCAGAGCGGAGACAAAAAGACCGAGCACGAGAAACAACTTCATTCAGAGTAGTTTATCGGTTAAATGCCGGTAATTTTTGAGATCTTCCTAAGCCCCTAAAACCTGACTAGCTCACGCAAGAGAGCAAAAAAAATGGCCTGAGAAATCAGGCCATTACAAAGCAGGTGCCTCGGATTCGTTGCTACTCTGGTTTCGGAAGGGCCTTGACCATGACGAGCGGGAGGAGCACCGCGAGGGCCCCAAGGCCATAGCTCACGCTCGCGCCGAAGCGCCAGTAGATGAGACTTGCGCCGATCGGACCCAGCACGCGACCGAGAGATCCCAAGCCCCGGAACTGTCCCAAAGCGCGGCCTTGATCTTGCGACGGCGTGTAGAGCGACACAAGACTCGTTAGGCACGGAATGACCATCGCCGATCCGACCGCAAGGAAGAAGAGACCAAAGTACAACAGCCACACCTGGGCCGAGTAACCGATCAAAAGGAGTCCCGAAATGATCGCCACCAGTCCCTGGAGGGCCATTTTCCCTTCACCGATCGTGTTCGCTTTCCGGCGCACGTACCCGCCCTGGACCATCGCGATCCAGAAGCCGATAAACACGAACATCTTGGCGTTATCGAGCGGCGAGAACGCGAAGCGCTCGACCGCCACGAACGTGAGGGTGAACTCCATGCCGGCGAAGGCCGTGATGAAGATGAAATACGCGAGGTTCGTCTGATTCACGCCCTTAAACGGCAGGCCCTGGAAGAGCTTAAACGGGTTGGCCGTGCGGTGCAGCCCCTCGCCTTTGCCGCGCTTCTCCGGCGGGAGCGTCTCCGGGAACTTGGTGAGGACAAGAATGAAATTCAAGAGACCAAGTACTCCCGCGATCAAGGCCGCCATGGAGAAGGGATTCACGCCGTAGGCCGCAAGCTCCGGGTAGTAGGCCGTGAGATCATACAGCGCCGAGATTCCACCTAACGCGGGCCCGATGATGAAGCCCAGGGCGAAGGCGATGCCGATGACGGCCATACCCTTGGAGCGGTTCTTCTGATCCGTAACGTCCGCCACCACCGCCGAGGCGATAGAGAGGTTTCCGCTCATGAGCCCCCCGATCGCGCGCCCGAGGATCAAGAGCGTGAACGAGCCGGCGAAGAACCACAGGCCGTAGCTCAAGAACAATCCGAGAATCGAGATCACGAGCACGGGCTTGCGGCCCACCTTATCCGAGATCGCGCCCCAGACCGGAGCAGCGATGAACTGCAAGAGCGAATAGAGCGCACCGAGGATACCGCCGAAGAGCACGATGGTACTGGCGGAGTTCGCGAGCGCCCCCTCACCGCCGAAGGTCTGCAGGTCACCTACCAGCGAGAAGATCGCCTTCAGGAACACGTTGTCCGCGTCAGTCGCAAGGTAATGTTTGGCGAGGGCCGGGAACATCGGAAAGATGATCGAGAAGCCGATCAGATCCAGGAACATGGTGAGGAACATGAGCTTCAAGACACCCTTCGTTTCTTTGGTCATGGGTTCCGGTCTCTGTGTTTTGAGTTCTTCCATATGGGCCTCGAGGTCCTTCTTAATGTCGATGGTGTGGTAGAGGTCTTCGCGCTCGGCGAGGCTGCCGTTGGCGGTGACGTTGATGAAGTGCGCGTAGTCCTTGATCCACTGCGGGTCGGCGTTCAGGCACGGGATCGCCGTGAGCTCTCCGCCGTGCTCCTCCACCATCTCGCGCAGCTCGTGGCCGATCTCGTCGGTGGTCTCGAGGCAGTCGACGACGAAGCTCGGGCAGTAGACCGCGATGTGCTTCTTGCCTTCGTCCTTCACCATGTGCTCCACCGTCTCGTCGGTGTAGGGGCCAAGC
>JBKHVY010000288.1:0-2476 GCA_046569805.1 Bacteriovoracia bacterium
GATCGCGAGCTTCCTGTTCGCCGGCCCCACGGGCGTCGGGAAGACCGAGCTCGCGAAGCAGCTCGCCCTTCAGATGGGAGTGAACTTCTTGCGACTGGACATGTCCGAGTACATGGAGAAGCATACCGTTTCTAAGCTCATTGGGGCGCCTCCAGGCTACGTTGGCTTCGACCAAGGGGGAGTCCTTACGGATGCGATCCATAAGACGCCCTACACGGTCCTGCTGCTTGATGAGATCGAGAAGGCGCACTCAGACATCTACAACATCCTTCTGCAGGTGATGGACCACGGCGCGCTTACTGATTCCAATGGTCGCACCACAGATTTCCGCAACGTCGTGCTGATCATGACGTCAAACGCTGGCGCGAAAGATATGGAAGCTGGTGCCATCGGACTGTCCGGAAAAGTTGGCAGTGGCATGAATACGTCGAAGCGCGATCAGGCGATCCGGCAATATTTTACCCCTGAGTTCCGCAACCGCCTTGACGCCGTCATCCACTTCAACCGCCTCAAGGCCTCGAACGTCGAGTCCATCGTCGATAAGTTCCTCATCGAGCTCGAGGGGCAGCTGCTGGAGAAGCAGGTCGAGATCGAGGTCACGCCTGCGGCACGCGCGTGGCTTGCCCGTCATGGTTTTGACGATAAGCTGGGTGCGCGACCTGTTGGTCGCTTGGTTGATGAGAAGATTAAGAAGGCACTCGCGCATGAAATCCTCTTCGGTTCACTCGAAAAAGGCGGGCATGTTGTGATCGATGAAGGAGCTGAAGGACTGACTTTCAAATTTTCCTAAAGCTTTTGATGGGGTTCGACCGAGAAGTCTTTCAAGCAACAACATGAGAGTTTTTTGCGAAATCAAAAAAAAATGTATTTTTTGTTTGCGTTAGAAAAAAATCGTGTTTAAGCTTTAGATAAGAAAGGTCAACGAACCACTCATTTCTGGGAGGAAATTATGGTTAAGAAAGCTACGAAGAAAGCAGCTAAGAAAGTTGCAAAGAAAGCCACTAAGAAAGTTGCAAAGAAAGCAACTAAGAAAAAGGCTGCTAAGAAGAAGTAATTCTCTTCTCTAGTTAAAGGGTCCTTCGGGGCCCTTTTTTTTTGCCCGCCTCTCTCGCATCTCCCTTTCCCCATCGAAGTTCGCTCGCCATCGTGATACCCTGAACTCCAAGTCAGGTTTTCTCACAAGGATCGATACGTGCTTAAAAAGTTAAACCACATTTTTTTTCGTGGCCTCTTCGTCGTACTGCCGGTGTCGTTGACGTTCTACCTGCTTTACTGGATTAGCGCCAAGGCCGAGAGCCTCTTTGGGTCGGTCGTTCTCTGGGCCGTGGGCCAAGAGCTCTACTGGCCCGGCACCGGTATTATCCTCACGGTGCTCGTGATCTTCCTGGTGGGCCTCCTCTCTCACAGCTACATCACGGGGCCCATCGTTTCGTGGCTCACGGGTCAGCTCGAAAAGTTTCCGCTCATCAAGGTCATCTACAATCCGTTGAAAGACCTCATGGCCCTGATCCCGGGCCGCAGTCAAGCGGCCGGCAACCAGCGCGTGGTGCTCGTGCCCTACGCCGGAGCTCAGGTCTTGGGTCTTCTCACCCGTGAGCAGTTACCCGAACTGGGCGATACGAATCTTGTGAGCGTGTACGTCCCCTACAGCTACATCCTCGGCGGAGTGACTCTGCTCGTCCCAGCGGACCAGGTGAAGCGCGTTGATATGCCGGTTGACCAGGCACTCAAGCTTTCGATCACGGCGTGGATCAAGGCGCGCGAGGACTAGGTCCTAGGTGTCGCTAACGGTTCTCGTGAGGTGCTGCTGGAGTTCGCTGATGAGGGACTCCGGGAGCGCGAGCTGTCGGAAGGTGATGCCGCTCATGGCGAAGATCTTCTTCGCGATCCCGTTCTCGATCGTCGAGTTGTACTTGTCTGACAAGTAGACGACTTCCTTCACCCGCACGGTCGCGAGCATCTTGGCGCACTCGTGGCAGGGAAAAAGAGTGACGTAGAGGCGCGTTCCCTCAAGCTCTCCCTTGGCGTGAAGGATGGCGTTCGCCTCCGAGTGGACCACGTAGGCGTACTTCTGTTGGTCCAGCGGGAGGTCCTTGGCGTTTTTCCAAGACAGTTGAGACTCGTCGATGCCAGCGATCTGACCGTTGTACCCCATGCTGACCTGGTGGTTCTTGGAATCCACGAACACACACCCCACTTTTGTGTTGGGGTCCTTACTCTTGAAACTCGCCACCACGGCCTGGAGCATGAAGTACTCGTCCCAGTTCAGCGTCGAAGTCATGGGTTAGATCCTTGAGCGAAAGAGCAGGGTTTGCTGGACCTCGAGCGTGACCTCTTCCGTGAAAGCTGGCATGTTCATGCGATCCACGACGTTAAACAGACAATCGTAGAAGCGCGAGTCCCAGGCGCTACTTTCGTCGAGCCACAAGGTTTCGACCGCACCAGAGGGATTGAGTCGGAAGGTCATGTTCACTTC
>JBKHVY010000289.1:0-2439 GCA_046569805.1 Bacteriovoracia bacterium
ACTCCTTTAAGGTGAAGGCGAAGTTGGTCTTCGACCCCGTGGAGAATGATGGACCCTTGCTGGGTAAGGAGCTTGTCTCTGCGCCCATCGAGCCACCACTGACTAACGCCGAAGAGGCTCAGGCACAGCGGAAAGCAGATCGCGAAGAAGACGAGCTCTTTCCTCATGCGCTCACAAGACTGAGCTGCAGCTGCCAGCGCTTGTAGGCGTGTTCGAAGTCCAGCCTCGCGAGTTCCATCTTGAGGCGCAGTTCCCGGATCATCTCCTGGTTGCGAAGCTTGTTCTGCTCTTTAAGTTCCGCTTGGAACTGCTGGAAGCGCTCGAGGGTGCTGATGATCTGCGCCTTGAGCGACTCGATCTCGGATATGAAATCGGGTCTGAGTTTTGATTGCTTGAGGGCTTCGATCTTCATCTGCATCCGCGCGCTCAGAATCTTTTCTGGCGGTGTGATCTTAAGCTTGCTTGCGAAGCCGATTTTTTCGAGGGATTTGATCAACCATTTCGTTGGGTCAAACTGGTACCAGCGCACGCCGTTACGGTAGTCGGTCTGGAAGTAGTGGTGGAAGTTATGGTAGCCCTCACCGAAGGTGAAGAAGGCCATGTACCAGCTGTCTCGGGCAGAGTTGGTCTTCGTGTAGGGAGTCGATCCTACGTAGTGGCAGAGTGAGTTGATGAAGAACGTGCAGTGGTGGATGAGCACGATCTTGCAGAAGCCACCGAGGGCGAGCCCTCCGAGGAACGATCCGAAGAAGACGTGCCCTAGGAGTGCCGGGAACAGCATGCCGGCGCCGACGGCGATTGCGGTGTAGTGCTTGTTCTGCCACATGACCAGAGGGTCCTTGAGCAAGTCGCGCACGTACTTATCATGACAGCGGGCGTTTGCCTTCAGCATGACCCAGCCGATGTGGGCGTAGAAAAACCCCTCGTTGATGTTGTAGGGATCTTCGTCAGTATCTACTTTGTTGTGGTGCACGCGGTGATCGGCGCCCCACTTGAGGACTGAGTTCTGAAACGCAGCGGCTCCGAAAATAAGAAAGAACAGTTTCACTGGCCAGCGAGCTTCGTACGATCGATGAGCAAACAGGCGGTGATAGCCGCCGGTGATGGAGAGGCCTGAAACAAAGTAGAGAACAATCATGAGGTAGAGCTGCCGGACGTCGAAGCCCTCGTTCCAAATCCAAAGAGTTGTAAGAACGATCGCAGCAAGTGGGGTGAGGGTCAGGAAAAGAGTATTGGTGATGTCGAGATTTTGAAGGCGGTATTTTTTGGTCATAGCAGCTCCGAGAAAGTATCTCGTTAAGCATCCCAAATTAATTTCAATCAATCTAGCTATAGAAGCATTAGATCAAAAAAAAGGGACCCGTGAGGGTCCCTTCTTTTGAGATCAAATTTCTTAGATCTTAGTAACGACCGCGGCCGCCGCCGTTGCCGCCGCCGAAACCGCCGCGGCTACCGCCGCCGCCTTCACGTGGTGCCATTGGCTTGGCTTCGTTGACCGTCATGTTGCGGCCTTCGAATGATGAGCCGTCAAGCTTAGAGATCGCCGCTTGAGCTTCGTCGTCTGTAGACATTTCTACGAAGCCGAAGCCTTTGCTGCGACCTGTGTCGCGGTCAGTGATTACTTTTGCCGAGTCAACGTTGCCGATAGCGGCAAAGTGCGTGCGCAAAGAAGAATCGTTAACAGAGAATGGAAGATTACCAACATACAATTTCTTACCCATAAAACCTCCAAAGGTCGGGGCCCTTAAAGAAGTCATGAGCACTATGCGCGTGGTTCTAGAAGAAGCAGAAAATATCACGAGCAGACTAACACGTTCGGTCATCAATAGACACACGAATTGATGAGGGGCATCGACTAAATGTAGATTTGCTCTGCTTTCAACGACCTGCGACGGATTCCTAGGCCGCTCTTTTGTTTAAACTGATGATCTCGTCGGTGAAGAAGCGCTTCTTGCACTCATCGACGGAGCCCTTCACGATGGCGCGCTTGAAGGACTCGTCGATGCGGATCCAGCGCTCGGCGAGGTCCTGCGGGAGTCCGACCTCTTTGAACGCCGCGAGGAGGTGCTCTTCTCGACGCTTCCAGATCTCTTCCGTGACGAACAAGTGCGGGTGCGCGTCTTTCGGCGAGCGCCCGGAGTAGCGCTTGGGCCCCCCGAGGGCGCCGACCATGAAGTCGGTCTGCTGCGCTTCGATGAGCTCTTGGGTAATCATGAAGAACATGTCCTTCAGCCACGGGTCCGCGTACACGCGATCGTAGAACGCCTTGTTGGTGGCCTTGACGAGGGAGAAGAGTTTGTCGTCGGTGTAGTCGCTCATGATCATCTCATCGGCAGTCTGCGTGGATAATTTACCTGAGTCTCGTCACGTTCTCTCGCGCTTTTGATGGGTTAGCCTAGTTTCCGGGCCAAGATCTCCTCGATCTCTGTCATGACGTCG
>JBKHVY010000290.1:0-2377 GCA_046569805.1 Bacteriovoracia bacterium
GACTGGGCAATGTGCAAGGGAGGTTGCGGAGTTGTAAATGGCTTAAACTCACAACGAAGAGTTTATTTTCTAGTCATGTTCGCCGTGCGCCATCGTGCCGTTTCCTGATGGGGGGCGGGGTCGGCCGGTGACGAGCGAGGGTCGCCACCGTAAGAAGCCGTGGTCGTGAACCTCTGTCGCTTGTTGGACTTCTTGTAAACAAACATTAAGATGGTCGCATCCCCTGGGAAGGGTGGAATGGACTGGCAGCAGGGAAAGGAGACGAGAGGATGGATGAAGAACGCAAGCTCCGCACTGAGCGGGTAGAGGATCGAGATTACGATCGAGACGTCGACATTCGCCGCACCATGATTATGGGGCGCGACGTCGATTACACGGGCCAGCCGCGCGTCGTCGCGGCGTCCCCGGGCATTCGTGCCCTGCACTGGGGTCCGATTTTCGCGGGCCTCGTCACCACCCTGGTGGTGACGCTGCTCCTGGGTGCGCTGTTCGTCGGCGTGGGCTTCACCGCCGAGGCCGGCGTCTTCGGTGGTCTGACCGCCGCCGGCGTGGGCTGGGGCGCGCTGATCGCCTCGCTGATCGCCGTGACGATCGGTAGTTACCTCACGGGCTACGTCAGCGATCTGCGCACGCATTCCGAAGGTCCGATGAACGGCTTCATGGTGGGTGTGATGACCATCTTCACGCCGATCATCCTGGCGGTCATGGGCGCCTATGGCGCGGCCACCGCCGCCATTCCCGAGACGACGGCCCCTGCCGATACCGCCGGCACGGTCGGCCAGAACCTGCAGGGCGCGGTGACGCCTGGCCTGCAGAACGCCTGGGTCGTGGCTGCCGACAACGCCTGGACCGTCTTCTGGGGCGGCCTGTTGATCCTGGGTCTCGCGACCCTGGGTGGCTATCTGGGCCACAAGAGCCGCGAGAAGGCCAAGGAACATCGGGTGAAGAAGGAGCTGGATCGCCGGGAGCACATCTCCAGCTACTAACGCACTGACCCACTAAAGCGAACGAGCCGCCGTGCCAGTCCAGGCGGCTCGTTCGCTTTTTTGGCGTCGCGGCCTTGCCGACTGGGAGCACTCACGTTAGAATGAACGTCTTCCGCGGTTTCCGCGGGGGTCCTCCCTCGGGAGTGAGCGGGCGCGTAGCTCAGTTGGTAGAGCATCGGACTTTTAATCCGTGGGTCCTGGGTTCGAGTCCCAGCGCGCTCATGAAGCATTAGAGCCGGTTTCCAGGTTTTCTGGAGACTGGCTCTTTTTTCGATTTGTGTGCAGCAGTCTGTGGGCGTGTGCCAATTTCCTCTGCGGTGGGCGCCCCATGCATCTGACGCGACTGGCTGCTAACCCTTGCTCTTCCGGCCAATCATATAACCGAACCCGAATGCGATGAGAACCGCAAAGAGCAGGATGGCTAAGCTGAACGGGTCGATACTTACCATAACGTCTCCTGGCAAAAAAGCGAGGAAGGCATACCGTCTTTTCCTGTTCTGGTATTCTTAACTCAGCGAGGTACTGAGGCGATCGTTGTTAAGAGTCGAGCGAGTACCGAGGGTCGAGGAGTGAATCGTACAGCTCTAGGCCCGCATCATCATCCGGGAGTGGTACAACCTCACGGGCTTCCTTGGTGCGCGGCTTCTCAGTCTCCTTGTGCTTCGCGAGGCACGCCTCTGCTCTACTGAGTTCCCCAATCTCCTGGAATGCGCGGGCCGCAAGATCGTAACGTTCACCACTCTCGTAGAGCGGCCCTGCTAGATCCAGGCGTTCGACCCGCTCATAGCAAACAGCAGCATCTACAAGGCAGCTAGCTTTCTCAAAGGCCTCGGCTGCGCGGTGCCATGTGCCTGCACGGCTGAATGCTCGTCCAGCTTCCCGTGTATCACCTAACTTTTCATAGCACTCGCCGGCTTGAATGTCAACGGCGGTCAGAAAACGCCTGAATATGGCGTAAGACGCGCTCGACCCCATGTAAGTTCACCGGATCGGGCAGCGTCACGGCCCGAGGAGGCGTTGGGCGCGTAGAATCAGAACGCTCGCAAGAAGGTGGAGCCCCGGAGGTAGTGACTCCGAGGCTCCGAAGGCCGTCGAAGGAACCGACGACCCTTACCAGGGTCAACGATCTCGCGGCCATTGTCCAGCCCTCTCGCGACTGAGGATTGGCACAAGACAGCTTCAGGCTCTTTTCATGCGCCCGCTGCGGCGATCAGGTCGTCATCTGCACCCGTTGCGACCACGGCAACATCTACTGCTTCAAGGGTTGCGCCCGGAACGCCCGCCTGGAGAGCCTCAGGCACGCCGGCAAGCGCTATCGCGAAGACAACAAGGGCGCCCGCCTGCTTGCCGCCGCCAGGCAGGCCGCCTATCGCGAGCGCCAAAAAGAGAAA
>JBKHVY010000291.1:0-2370 GCA_046569805.1 Bacteriovoracia bacterium
CAAACTTGGGAAAGTTAGGTTTCATCCGGCATCTGAGGTTAGCGCGGTCGAGGTGCTTGGTTCAGGCGTCATGGTTCGTTTATCAACAGAGGCATCGGTCCAGGTTGATCGCCTCGTCCTTGCCTTAGGGTTTGATGCTCCGAAGAGTTTTCTTTCTGGCCTTAATATTCAAATGTCTTGTGAGGCAGGAGATGTCTTCTGCGAGTCGGATCACCGTGGCGTTTATTTCATAGGAGATCTCGCTCAGAAACGCGGAGGAAGCATTAACCTGGCATTTAATAGTGCTTTCCGCGCCCTCGAGTCGGCCTGTGCCACTGAACTCAACTGCGAGCTCGATTGATGCGGTGGAAGTTCGGTCGCTGGAAGAAGTCTGATTCCGTTTTTGCTGTAGTCCTTCTAGTGCTGCTTTCTTTCCGGCTCCCGGGGATCCTCGAGCACTTTCGAACGGAGGGGACAACCCATGCTCCGGTCGAGCGCTCGGTCTTGGGCCGTGAGATGACGGTGAGCTATCCACCGGCAGGTCCCGCCGTCACGATTTTCTGGGCCACCTGGTGTGCGCCCTGTAAGCTCGAGATGAATCGGCTGCGAGCTTCGGTCGAGGCGGGGAAGATTCCGCGCGATCGGATCTTTGCCATCTCGCAAGGTGAGGACGCGGGAGTTCTGAAAAAGTTCTTAAGCGAGAACTCTTACCCTTTTGTTTTCCTCCTCGCTCATCCCCAGGATGAGGCCTTCAAGATCTCTGCCACGCCGACGCTGATCCTATGGCAAGATAGAAAAGTCCTCTCCATGAGTGCAGGGCTTTCGTTGTGGGGAATCTGGCGAGCGGAGAACTTGTTCTAATGAGCGCAGAACTCATCGGCATCAGCAGTTATATTTTAGGGATGCTCATCCTAGGTCATGTTGTTTCGAAACGCATTAAGACCGACACCGACTATTTTCTCGCCGGTCGAAGCCTCGGTCCCGTGCTGGCGACCTTTTCGATCTTTGCCACCTGGTTCGGGGCGGAAACGTGCATCGGGACCGCGGGCAAGGTGTACCGCCAGGGGCTCTCAGGCGCGCACGCGGATCCCTTCACCTATGCGCTGTGTATCTTTCTCATGGGGTTTATTTTCTCACGGCTTCTGTGGCGAAAAAAAATCACCACGATTCCTGATCTCTTTCGCTCGCGCTTTGGTCCACGTGCGGAGATCTTGGGAGCGCTTATCATGATCCCCTCGAGCCTCGTGTGGGCGGGGGCGCAGATCCGTGCCTTCGGCGAGATCATCCACGTGACGACCGACTACGGTGTGGTGCTCGCGGTGACGGTGGCGGCATTAGTGGTGATCACGTACACCATCTCCGGGGGACTTCTTGCTGATGCCTACACGGATCTCATCCAAGGCGGGGCCCTGATCGTCGGTCTGATCGTTCTCGTTGGCGTGATCTTTATGGATCAAGGGGGAGTGAGTGCGGCGCTGACAAAAGTCCCGGCGCTGCGCTTGGATTTCTTTCGCTCGGATCCTGGTGTCTCACCGCTCGCTGCTTGGGAGATGTGGCTTGTTCCGCTTCTGGGGTCACTGATGGCGCAAGAGCTCGTCAGTCGCATGTCGGCTTCAAGCTCGGAGAGTGTGGCCTTTCATTCGTCGTGGCGGGCAGGGCTCTTGTATCTTGTCGTGGGAATGATGCCTGTCTTGATTGGTCTTTTGGGCCGCCTCTACTATCCAGACCTCGAGCACTCGGATTCGATCATGCCCTTGTTGGCGAAGCGCCACCTTGGACTTTTCTTGTACGTCATCTTTGTCGGGGCCCTAGTGTCCGCAATCCTTTCGACGGTCGACTCTACACTGCTCGCGATCTCAGCGCTGGTGACCCATAACCTCGTTTTCCCAAGGCTCCCGCAGCTCTCGGATGAGCGGCGTGTGTTCTGCGCGCGCTTGGGTGTGTTCGTGAGTGGAGTTATCGCGTACCTCATCGCCTTTAGCTCAGACTCTGTGACGGAGCTCGTTGAAACGGCATCGAGCCTCGGGGGCCCTACGATTCTGGTGATCGTGAGTTTCGCCCTGTTCTCGAAACTCGGCTCACAGCTTGCTGCCGTGGCGGCCATGGTGACCAGTATCCTGACGTGGTTCCTGGGGCACTTCGTGTTTTCTTGGGAAGCCCCGGTGCTTGCGACAGTCTTGGTGTGCCTGGGAACTTACGTGCTAGTGGGAGTCTTAGAAAAGACGGGGAGAGGTGTGAGCTCTCCCCAATGAGTCTTTAGGCGAGGGTGGTCGGAGCGGTGAAGTCGCGGTCCATGACCGTCTTGCGCTTGTCGGCCGTGGCGTTCTCGATCGCCTTGAGGCAGATGGTTTGGACGCGGACGGTAAGCTGTTCGATGGCCTGCGCCGAGGT
>JBKHVY010000292.1:0-2360 GCA_046569805.1 Bacteriovoracia bacterium
GCCTCCTTCTATAGCGTCGCCGTCTGGGCGCTCTTAGGCACGATGGGGGTGTTCTGGGGGCTCGAGCTCTGGCGTTCGCACCAGCGAAAGACACCTGAGGAACTTCGCGCTCGCCAATGGCAGGCCTTCATCAAACGCCTCCAGAAGATTGGACTTGCCGTGAGCGTCCACCAGAGTCACGGGGAACTGCGGACGCGCATCAGAGAGATCTCCCACCCGGACGCAGAAGAACACCTCAAGTGGCTCCAGACCTGGGAAGAAACCCACTACCGCAGCCGCTAGCTATTCGCTCGTGCCCTCGGGATCTTTTGTCACGCCGGCGGCCAGCTGCGCCTTCGCTTCCTGGGTGCGCTTGAACTCTTCTTCCTGCTCCGCTTTCTGTCGCTCTTCGGCTTCAAGCTTCGCCTTCTGTTGGTCCAGTATGGCCTGCCACTTCGCCTTGTTGAGGTTCTGGAAGTTCTCGAGCTCGGCGAGTTTGGCGGCGTCGTGGTCTTTGAAGAAGATCGAGTTAACGAAGCGCCGGAGGGATTTCTTCTCCAGTTCGCCGATGCAGTTCACAAGCCCGTAGTAATTTGGCTCTTTCCCGAGCTGCGGGTGCGGAATGACCGTGATGAAACCCTTGAACGGCGAAGAAAGTTCGAGCACGGTCCCTTCGGGGAGCTGTCGCGAACAGGTGAACACGAGGTCCGACTCCGAAACCTGCACGAGCTTGATGTGCTCTTCGATCTGCGCGTGCGACTGAGGGTTCGACTTTCGGAGAAAGACTTTCTTAGCGTGGTCTGAATCAGTACTTTCCTCGTGCTTGAGCTTCTCGTCGACCATCTTGGCCATCTTGATCACGATCTGCGGAGTCAGCTCTCCGTCCATCGCTATTATCTGGGGATACTTCATCGACGCCTGAAGCTCCTGTGATGTCACGGGACCTGCGTTGAAGACGATGATGTAAGGATTGAGCTCCGTGAGTTTCTTTGTGAGGATCTGTGTGAGCTTCTGGATAAACGCCATATCGTTAAGGGGCGCCGGCGGCGGGTCCTCTGCCTTCAGCTCATCCAGCACCACGGCGATCATCTGGGGCTGCAGCGTCTGGAGTTCCGCGACGGGGTCCTTTAAGTAGGGCTGGCAGCGCAGGGCCTGGTTGTACTTATCGGTGCGCTCAGATGAGAGGTAGAACGACATGTTCCGATCGACGACGAGCACGCGGACGTTCTTCTTGTGCGAGCGTTCTGCGTTGTCCTTGAGCCAGGCTTCGAAGAACTTCTTCGCCTTCCCGACGGCATACGTGCGTTCCCCGTCGAGCTCTGCGATCCGATGTTCGGAATCCCCTTCTGCAACGACCACCGGGTCCACCCAGGCAAACTCAAGGTCTAGGCCGCAGCGCGAGTTATAGAAGCGGGGCTCCTGGGAAACATTCTTTACGCGCATGAGCGTGGACGGAATTTTTTTGCGATCGACCCAGGGATGGTGCACTCGCAGTTCTTCCCCCTGGGAGAAAGCAACGTTGGCCTCGACATGCAGGCCCTTCGGGAAGACGTAGCCGATCTTACATAAGAGGCGAGCATCGAGATCCCGCTCAACTTTTGCCGTGGCAAACCCGTGTTCTTTCGCCTGTCCGGGTGTGACGAGGTTCAGCGCGCCGAAAACCACGTCAAAGACTTCCCCACTTTTTATGTGGTTCACATTCACGCCAGTCAGATAGCTCTCGTGGTGCTGCTGGGGCGGTGACAGATAGTCATGAAGGCCGACGATGTGAATCTGCGAGTGGTGGTTGGTGCGCACCAAGAGTCGCGCCAGGTGCATGTAGTCTTCTGTGTGCTTTGAGAAGTCGACAAAGATCAGAGCTGGCGAGGTGTGCATGACGTTGATAAGCATCGCTTGGATGTGCTCGGGCCCATGGTCGCTCACCTGATCAATCTTAACGCCAGGATAAAGACGATTGAATTCGGCAAGCAGCGCCTTGTAGTACGCGTTATCGCTTCCGAGGTAGAGGATCTTCTTCCCTTCCGTACTCATGCTCAAAGCATAACATAAGAGAAATAAAATCTATGGATTTTCGATCAATTTCGTAAGCTTGCGAAGATATTTAAGATAGTCTTGATCTTGCGGGTTCTGATGAAGCGACAACTTCTCAAGGAGGCGTTCCCGGTAGCCCTCTCCGGCCATCGAATTCCACTGCTCTTCACCATAAAGGCTCACTTCACGATCGGCTGCCTTCGCCACCACCAATACCGGGTAAAACTGACCTTCCTCCAGAAGAATCTCTTCGTGTTCGAGACCCCACTTTTGAGACCGCAAGAACGCGCGCAGATCGAGATAATCTCGATGCGGAGAAAGAACAACTCTCAGATGCGAGGCAGTCTCAA
>JBKHVY010000293.1:0-2358 GCA_046569805.1 Bacteriovoracia bacterium
CGCTCGCTGACGTACAGGAAGACCAGGACTACGCCTTCACGCTTCCGGACGTCACCGAAGCCTCGCGCGCGAACGTCTCCGGGGACCTCTTCTGGTTCATCACAAGCATGCCTGAAAACGGCACCATCCTCGGCTGCGCCAACCTCGACGCGACTGGTGCTCCAGTCAGTGCGGGCACCGTGGATCGCACTTGCACCTATCGGCCCGATCCGAACTACGTAGGTGAGGACGAATTCTCGTACCGTGTGTGTAACTCGCTCAACGGCACCAGTCGTTGTGGCCAAGAAATTCCGGTGACGGTCACTGTCAACGACGATGGCCTGGATCTTCCGCTCCTCACGGTCGCTACGGGGAACATCGTCTACGAAGGCGAAGACGTCTTCGTCGACGTGCGCGTGAGCCGTCGCAGTGCGGGAGAGTCGGATGCGATGTATCTGTGCTATCGAGTGACGGATCCGGGCCTCGCCTTCGATGGAGTCCCGCTTCTCTACCAAACTCAGAACCCTGCCATCTCCAGCTCGGGTGACGGCTGTATTAGTATTGGTCAGGAATCAGACAACCTGAATCGCGTCGTCGCCTCTATCTCGGCCGGGACGCAGCTTTTTAATTCGTGCCCGAACAACGAAACTAGTTGCACCAAGACCGCGCAGTACGACTTCCGCCTTTGCCAAGAGGTCAGCGGTATTACCGACTGCTTCGACCCGATCATGACCACGAGCCTCTACGACCGCGCCACGTTCTCTATCACCGTGCGGCCATTGAACTTTAGACCGGAGTTCCCAGGGTCGATCATCTTTCCGTTTGCTCTCACTCCGGCGGTTTCAGAAGAACTCGTGACGGAGAAGATCGCAGACCCGGCGAAGACCGCGGTCTCGATTGGCATGATCGAGCTTGATAACACCACCTGTAACTACGACTACTGCTTACCACGGGCCACCGATATCGACGTCGGTCAAACCATCTCCTACGAATACTCGGTGGCGACCTTCAACCCCGGCATCGCTGGCACCTTCGTGTGCACTAGCGCCATTCAGTTCCCGTGTTACTTCACGCCGGCCGTGGATTACAACGGCACGATCAACTTCAACTACCTCGCCCGCGACACCGGGAACCTTGCGACGCCGGCGGTGTCCGCGACGCTGACAGTCTCGCCGATCAACGATGCTCCGCAGTTCCTCACATCCGGGGACATCTATGGTTTTAGACCGGCCGTGAGTCTGGGAGTCGCGCTCTCGGAGAACGCCGAGAGTGACAGGTACTCGCTGAAGGTCGGTGAAGGGGGAGGTTCGTATGAGAACTCCCAGCGGCTCACCATTCGCGCCGAGCACGTCGACCCTGCGAGGTTAGCGGTTCTTCCACTTGAGAACATTCGTCTCTACCGCGGCACCACTCTGGTCGGAAACCTCGCCTCGAACATTGGGCTCGACGCCGCCAACGTCGACGCCGATACCCAGTTGTACTCGCTGACCTTCGAGCCGGCCGACGACGTGATCACGGCGGATGACTTTGATCTCAATCTCATTCTTACCGACGACTCGGGCGCCTCGAACGCCTCGAGCTCCTTCACCATGCGCATAAAGAGCGTCGAAAACCTCGACGATCCGGTGGAGATCCTCGACGTCCCAGAGATCCCGGAGACGATTGGCCTTCAGCAAGGTGCCGCGCCGAAGGTGATTCGCTTCCGTGCCACTCCGGGCGCGAACGACTGGAAGTCGGCCTTCGGCACGCAGAAGGTGACGATCACTCTGAAGTCCTCGGCGCCGACAGTCATCAACCTCACGCAAGCAAGCCTCGCGATCGACCCGGCGGCCGCGGGCCTGATTACCATCACGGGGCCCACCATCTGTACCTCGACCTCGTGTACCTGGGAGGCGACCTCCGACGGCGCCACCGATCCCGAGGACTACGACATGCTCCTGACGCTGCAGCCGGGCGTGCGCGGCGCTTCGACGCTCGAGCTCATCGCGTCCGACGGACCGACGACGGACAACGTCCTCTTGACCGCCAACGTCTATAACTTCGTCGCGAGCTTCAACGGCTGGAGCCGCGTCCTGGCGCAGGGGCCGACCGTGAGCAAGTACGCCACGACCACGCCGGGGTCCCTCTCGTTCAGCTGGAACGACCTCTCGGTGACGGAGAACGGCGCCGCGTACTCGAACTACAAGATCCGGGTCTACCGGACCGCGGACCCGAGCGGCGTCTTCGGCACCATCGATAACGACACGCCCTCGATCGACAACGACGGCTTCGACGCCAGCGTGAGCGACCTGACCCTCGCGGAGGGCGCAGCCTACGACGACGGCGCGGGTAACATCCACTCGAGCGGAGAGAAGTTCTTCTA
The DNA here is from genome assembly GCA_046569805.1 of Bacteriovoracia bacterium. Lineage (GTDB taxonomy): Bacteria > Bdellovibrionota > Bacteriovoracia > Bacteriovoracales > Bacteriovoracaceae > UBA6144. Next base: position 2,342 of record JBKHVY010000293.1, read on the forward strand.
CATCCTCGGCATCGTCC
>JBKHVY010000294.1:0-2329 GCA_046569805.1 Bacteriovoracia bacterium
GACGCGTTCGCTTAAGCGCTGGCGCTCGGCGATCGCCTGGTTCTTCTCCGTCACGTCTTCGGCGATGACGATGATGCGTTCGAGCTGCTTCTTCGGGCCGAACTGCGGGCGGTAGCTCAGGCGCACGGTCTTCGTCGTGCCGCCGCCGTCGACGCTGACGGTGTCGGGCAGGAGGAAGACGGCGGACTTGAACGGCAGCAAGCGCTGGAAGGCGCTGGCGAGGATGTCGGTGGTGGTGTCGGCCGCGAGGCCGTAGTAGCGGAAGAAGTCCGCGACGCCCAGGTGCGTGGAGAAGTTCGCGAAGATCTGGTCCGTGGCGGGCGAGCGTTCGCGCGAGATCCGCCCCTCGGCGTCGATGTAAAAAAGACCGAAGGGAAGCGCCGCCAGGAGTGCCGCGATGCTCTCGTCCTTCTGCTGGATCGTCCCGAGCATTCCGTTGAACGCGGTGGCAAACTTCCCGATCTCGTCGTCGGCTTCGACCGTGGCGCGAACGGAGTAGTCTCCGTTGGCGACGGTCCGGCAGACCTTCGTAAGACGGAAGATCGGAAGGATCAGCACGTAGGCGACGAGCAGCGAGAGGAAGAGCCCCGCGGCGATGCTCACGCCGAGGATCACGAGCGCCTGGCGGATGATCCGGTTGTTCTTCTCTTCGGATTCGAGCCGGAAGCGGTAGCCGAGCTCGGCGGCGTCGTCGTAGAGGCCTGTGAGCCGACGATACATATTACTGGATTTTACGGCGAGTTCCCACTCTCTCTCGAGCGCCTGCGTCTGAAGGTTTGCGCTTTTCGTCTCCAGCAGCGCTTGCTGCGATTTCTGGAGCTCGTTTAGGGCGGGCCTCAGCTCCGTGATGAGTTCTCGGCTCTTGTCCCCCAGCGCCCTCTCGGCGACGACCGAGAGGTCCTCGTCGAGCGTCTCGAAGATCTTCCGGCTTCGGGCCGCGGCACTCTTGAACTCCTGCGGGTCGCTCGTCGACAGCGCCGCCCGGGTCTGGGCGTCGAAGACGGCGAAGTCGAACTTCGCCGCCTGGGCGAAGGTCCCGGACATCAGCGCTCTATCGTAGGTCACGTTCACCAGCTCTCCGAGCTGGCGCATGATCCGAAGGCTAAAGAATCCGAAGAGCGCGTTGATGAGGATGATGAGGCCGAAGCTCGCGAGGAGCTTGTAGCGGATCGGAAGGTTTCTCAGCGCCCGGATCATTTATTGATGATGTCCTTCTGCATGGGGGCGAGCTTCGCCAGGAGCTTGTTCTGCGCGCGCGACGGAATGCCGTTCATGTCCATCGCCAGCTGCAGCGCCTCGACGAGGGCGTAGAAGTCGGCGGTGCCGATCTCGTGGCCCTTGTGCGAGCGCTTCATGGTCTGGCCAGTGTAGGTGCAGGGCCCGCCGAGCTCGACGCAGAACTGCTCCACGAGTTTTTCCTTGAGCCGCACGGGCTCGACCTTCTCGAAGAAGGGCTTCGTCCGTTTGTCGGCGAGCAGATTCAGCAGCAAGTCATCGACGACGCGCACGAGGCCGGGCTTTTCTCCGAAGGCACGGTAAGCATCGAGTTCCGCCGCACTCGCGGTGGCACTGAGGAAAAAAGCGAAGACAGTGGAGAGAAGCATGGTGACCCTTTGTGCTAGAAGCCGAGTTGGAGAGACGTGTAGAAGCCACTCTGGTTGTCCCGTAGGGCAATGTTCCCGAGCATCGTGTACGCTGCCGTGAGGGTGACGTTCTTCGTCGGTGCCCACGCGACAAAGATGTCTGACCAGTCTTCCTCGGTCGCGACCTTCAGGTTGTCGGGCTTCTGGCGGTGCTCGACGCCGATGGCGAGGCTCCGGTGGACCAGGTACGCGAGCGAAGCCTCGAGCTGGAAGGTGTGTGCATCCTCGCGGTCCCCGCCGAAGCCCAGGACCCCGAGCTGGTTCGCACTCGTGCGCCTTAGCGTGACGTTGGTGAGGAGACTCTGCGCGAGGAAGATCTTCGTGGCGCTCAGGTAGTAGTCGACGCCGACGTCGTCGCGGGCGCCGATCGAGCGCACGACGGCGCCCTGGTCGTTGCGCTTATACTGCGCACCGAGGGCGATCTGCGGGAGCCACGAATCCTGGTCGAGGACGGCGTCGCCGAGGAGTCTTACCTTAATGCCGTAGATGTGTTGTTTGATCTTGAAGCCCGCGCCGAGGCCCAGCGCTGCGCCGACGGTCTGCGTGTCGAAGGTCTGGCGCGCGACGGAGAGCTCCACGCGGTCGTAGAGGCCCACGAGTGCTCCCGTGCTCTCGAGGTGGTAGTCGTTGATCACGACGTTGGTGTAGTAGGCGCTCGCACCGATCTGGTCGCGAGTCCCGTAGCC
>JBKHVY010000295.1:0-2043 GCA_046569805.1 Bacteriovoracia bacterium
TCGAGTGATCCGAGTGGTAGCCCGCGAGGAACTTATCCGCCGGGCACGTCACGTTGACGGCCCCGCCGAAGCCGCCCTGGGGCCCGATCCATTCGCAGTCCTCCGAGTGGGGGAGCTCGACGATACTGAAGTCCTGCGTGGAGCAGCTGGCGAGCGAACTCACGCCCGCGGCCGTCGTGTTGAAGACGATGCTCAGGGGAATCTTGATGTCTCGGAAGCCGCGCTTCTTGCTGCCGGAGCCGCGCTTTCCGGTCACGAGGATCTCTCCGCGCATGGACTGGTTCACGCCGAGGGGCCAGTCCTGCGCGAGGTTGTAGTCGGGCATGCTCAGCGCGATGTCCTCGATCTCGAGCTTCGCGGCGAACTTCCCGCCGGGGTAGAACTTCTTGCGCGCGCGCTTGCCGTCCTGGTCCGTGGTCCACAGCTCGAGGGCCCCGACCGCCTTCTGCTGGATGCTCGAGCCCTGGAACTCCGTGCCCGCGAGGCTCGCCGTGCAGGAGCGCTGATCGGATAGGATGGCCCGGATCTCCTGCTTCATATCGAAGTAGTCTGAGGCCGTCATCGCGTCCGACTGCCCGTCGTTGATGTTCTGCATGAGCTGCATGATCCCGAAGGCGACAACAACCATGATCGATCCAGCGACGATCACTTCGACAAGGGTCATGCCTGAGGAGTTGTTTTTCATGAATAGCTTAATGAAAAAGCCCCTCTTTACGAGGGGCCTTGATTAGTTAAGATGAGTCTGGTGGATGTAGAGGCGGTAGATCTTGTCTTTCGTGCGTCGGATCGCGAAGTTCCCCGATTCTTTCTGAGTCAGCAGAAACTCGTAGTAGTCCGGCTTCGTATCAGCGATTTCAAGCACTGACTTTCCTTCAAACTCGCCGAAATCGATCACGACTTTATCTTCTTCGATGATCCCTGTAAGCGGACTTTGCCACTGCGCCATATCTATCCCTCCTTGGATATAAAAGTGCATCCGAATTCAGGATGTCTCGAATGGAGAGGCTTTGAAAAGATTTTTAAGTCTGACCACGGCCATCAGTGAAGCACGGCTTAGCGCGGATCCCTAAAAAATTGCTTCAAGTAGACTACGAGCGCACGAAATTCCTGAGGGTACTCGTCGGAGATCATCTTGCGCACCAGTTCTAGCGATTGGTACACCGAGAGGCCCTGGCGGTAGGGACGGTTTGACGTCATGGCCACGATCACGTCGGCAACGGCCACCAGGGTACTCTCGATGCCAAATGCCATCGAGCTATCGCTGAAGAGCGGCTTCTCTTTCGTCAGGATCCGCTTGAGACGGTCGTTGAGAAAATGGTGATGCTTGATGATCGAGAGGTGATTCTTACTGAGAGGGACGCGTCCGTCGAGGATCTCGTGGGAGAACTCGGCGTGGTGGGCGAAGAGCTTCTGCTCGTCGAGGGTCAGGCCCTTGATGTCGTACTTGTCCTCGGGGATTATGCCGATGCCGATGTCCTTCATGTAGCTCGTCAGGAACAATGTTTCGATCTCACGCTCGTGGAACATGTGCGTGGACTGGAGGAACCCGAGCAGCAGGATCGAACTCATCATCGGCTGGAGGATGGTGAAGTGGAAGTTTTCTGCGGCGATGTCGCTAAAGAAAGTTGCCTGGAGCTTCTTGTTTTCGAGAAGGAACTTGCTCATGTTCTGCGTGCTCTGGAACTGCTTCATGAGGAGTTCGTCGTTGTGCGGATCCTGGTAGAGGCCTGCGAGGTTCATCGCCATGAGCTTGAGTGCGCGGGCCCCGTTCGCCCGCGGGTCCCCCACAGAGAGAGCTCTCGTCACACGCACCAGCGCAATTTCGAGTTGCTCGCGGATTAATTTTAGATCTTCGCTAGAGACGTAGACTTCCCGTGTCTGGCTGCGGATGAGGGCCTGGATCTTCTCCTTGGCCGGAGTCTCGTTCGCCCCAATGACTTCTTGAAAAAGACCCTCGCGCCATATGTAAACGGGCGACTTCAAGCGGGTGGCAAGATAGAGCTCACCCGTCAGCATCGGACGAAGTTTCAGCGAAAGGCGATG
>JBKHVY010000295.1:2053-2308 GCA_046569805.1 Bacteriovoracia bacterium
ATGTTGTTCGAGGGGAGCGGAAATGGCACCGATCATCACCCTATTTTACTAGAGATCAGGACCGGTGCCTAAGCGGGTCGATCTTTCCGGTTCTTAGCGAAACTTTGCTGGCAGTTTCTCCTGCTCAAGCTGGGCGAAGAGCTCTAGAACCTGGGCCGCCGGGAGAACGTCAGATTTCATCTCTCCGTAGCGGCGGACTGAAACACTCTGAGCCGCCACTTCAGTGTCACCGAGGACCAGCATGAAGGGGGTCTT
>JBKHVY010000296.1:0-2296 GCA_046569805.1 Bacteriovoracia bacterium
TCCGCAGCGGCGTCTACGACTCCGGAGAGTATAAGCGCATCGGCCGCGGCGGGAAGGTCGTCTGGATCAACGCCTCGTACAACCCGATCCTCGACCTGAACGGCAAGCCCTACAAGGTCGTTAAGTTCGCGAGCGACATCACGCCACTCAGAACCATGATCACAGCACTTGCCGAGTCCTCGGTCAAGCTCGCCGAGAACGCGGCGGAGCTCAAGCAGAACGCCAACGCCATGTCCGAGAACGCGAAGAAGACCTCGAGCGAATCGGTGAAGGCGTCGCACACCTCGGACGACGTCTTCGTCGCGATTCAGACCCTTGCCGCGTCGACGGAAGAGATGGTGGCCTCGATCCGCGAGATCTCCCGTTCATCCAATGAATCGGCAGAAATGTCGCGCACGACGCTTCACAGCGCGCAGGAGACGAACAAGACCATCCAGCAACTGGGTGCGAGCTCGCAGGAGATCGGCAACGTCATTAAAGTCATCAGTTCGATCGCCCAGCAGACGAACCTCCTCGCCCTGAACGCCACGATCGAAGCCGCCCGGGCCGGTGAAGCCGGCAAGGGCTTCTCGGTGGTCGCGAACGAAGTCAAGGAGCTCGCCAAGCAAACGGCGAAGGCGACGGAAGACATCACGAACCGCATCGGCGCCATCCAGAAAGATACGCACATCGCGGTCGAGGCGATCGGCGGCATCTCGAAGGCGATGGAGAAGCTGAACTCGATCTCGGGAGCGATCGCCGCGGCGGTGGAAGAGCAGACGGCGACGACCAACGAAGTTTCGCGAGTCATCGGGGACTCGAAGAAAGGCGTCGAGAGCATCGCCACGACCATCCGCCTGGTGTCCGAAGCAGCCTCGCAGTCTGAGATCAAGTGCGACCAGACGCTCCAGTCATCGGAAGTGCTCACGAGCCTTGCCGAAACACTGAAGAAGCTCGTGAATCAGGTTCAGAAGTAATCTTTCACCTCAGGGCCCTCAAATCTTGGATTTGTGGGCCCTTTCTTTTTTCTTCTAAAGACATCTCTTCTTGATCAGAAAACTCTGAAAAGGGTTTCGCACATTATTGTCATGAAAGCTGATAAGTCTCAGTCAAAAAGTTGAGATTCCGCCTAGCATTTATCTAAGATCTTTGTTCATCCCTTCTTAGGAGACCTATTGTATGCGTGCAGTAACCGCTGACCAGACTTCATCGACCAATTACTTTACTTCGGTTAACGCCGTCCTCGGTCTCCTGGAGAATTCTCCGAGCAACATCATGTACTGCGACCGCGACCTTGTGATTCAGTACATGAACCCCTCAAGCGTGCGCACCCTCGAGAGCATCCAGGCGCACTTGCCGATTCCCGTGCGCCAGATCGTCGGGAGCAAGATCGACGTGTTCCACAAGAACCCGGCCCACCAGCAGAAGATTCTCTCCAACGAGCGCAACCTTCCGCTCAAGTCTGTCATCCGCGTAGGTCCCGAGCAGCTGGAGCTCTTAGTGAGCGCCATCTACGGCGATGACAACACCTACGTCGGAGCGATGGTGAACTGGGAGGTCGTCACGGAGAAGCTCGTCATCCGCGACGAGAACGCCCGGATCAAGTCGATGATGGACAACGCTCCGATTAACATCATGTGTGCTGATCTTGAGGGTAAAGTCACCTACCTGAACCCCAAGTCCCTCGAAACGCTGCGTGGCCTTCAGAGCTACCTCAAGCTCCCTGTGGACAAGATCCTCGGAAGCTCGTTCGACGTGTTCCACAAGAACCCCGCCCATCAGAAAAACATCATCATGAACGAACACAATCTCCCGATGCGCTCGGTAATCGAGGTAGGACCAGAAAAGCTCGACCTCTTCGTGTCTGCGATGCGAGATCTTAATGGCAAATACACTGGCCCCATGGTCACCTGGGAAGTCGTCACAGATAAACTGCGCACGCAAGACGAAATGGCGCGCGTGATGTCGATGATGGAGAACTCGCCGACCAACGTCATGTGCTGTGACATCGACGGGAAGATCACGTATCTGAATCCGAAGTCCATGGCCACGCTGCGCGAGCTGCAGAAGCACCTTCCGGTCAGCGTCGACAAAATCAAGGGCTCGAGCTTCGACGTCTTCCATAAGAACCCGAACCACCAGCGCCGGATCATCTCGCAGGAGGCGAATCTCCCGCACCGGGCGATGATCTCCGTCGGGCCCGAGAAGCCGAGCTCGGCGGCGACGATCCCGGGGTTCAGCCCGAGCGAGCTGCCCGCGAGCGCACCCGAGCCGTACGGCGAGCGGTCGGCGCGCGCCCACCAGTCGCGCAGGCGCT
>JBKHVY010000297.1:0-2280 GCA_046569805.1 Bacteriovoracia bacterium
CGACGATCCGGAGCGCTTCTCCGTAGAAGCTGCGCGCGACGCGGTTGACGATGAAGCCGGGAGTGTCGGCGCAGAGGGCGGGCTCCTTGCCGCGGGCCTGGAACCAGTCATAGAGATCGCGCACGAGCTCCGCTTGGCGTGGGCCCGTGGAGATGACTTCCACGAGCTTCATGAGCGTCGCCGGATTAAAGAAGTGCAGGCCAACGAAGCGCTCGCGCCGCGCAGGAGTCACACTCTGCGCCAGCTCCGTGATCGGGAAGCTCGACGTGTTGCTCGCGAAGACGCTCTCCGCGGGGAAGTGCGCATCGAGCCGTCTGAAGAGGTCGAGCTTCGCGTCCTTGTTCTCGTAGATGGCTTCGACTACGAGGTCCGTGGACTCCGGGAGTTGGTCCATGGACGCGGTCTTAAGAAGTGCTTCTATCTCAGAGACGTGCTCCGCCGTGAGCTTCTTCTTGTCGACGAGCGCGGCCCACGACGAACGGATCGCGGCGTGTGCTTTCTCGAGCTGCGCGGGGTTCGCGTCGGTTAGCGTCACTGGTACGCGCTGCTGGGCGAACCACTGCGCGATGCCCGCCCCCATGGTTCCGGCCCCGACGACCACGACAGACGATAGGCTAAAGCTCATCATTCGCCTCGAAACTGTGGGAGCCGCTTCTCCATGAACGCGGTGACTCCCTCGCGGTAATCCTGGCTGAAGCCGAGGAAGCGCTGGGCGGTCTTCTCCGTCTCGAGGTTCGTCTTCCAGTCGACCTCTTGCGCCGCCTGGAACGTCTTCTTCGTGTGCTTCAGCGACAAGGGCGCAAGGCGGTTAAGTTCTTGCGTCAGCTCGAGCGCGCGCCCGAGGGGCGTCTCGTGGACTTCGTTGACGAGCCCGAGCTGAACCATCTCTTCGGACAAGAGCGGCTTGCCGCGGAGGGCGTAGCTGAGCGCCCGGGAGTAGCCGAGGGCGCGCACCAACTGATACGAAAGCCCTGCGTCTGGGGCGAGGCCGATCTGCGTGAAGCCGGCGATGAAGCGCGTTCCGGGGAGGGCGATCTTCAGGTCACAGGCGAGGGCGACGGAGAGGCCCGCTCCCGCGCACACGCCGTTGATCGCGGCGACGACGAGTTTCTCCGAACTCCGGATGGCGTCGACGAGAGGGTTCCATTCTGTTTCGAGCGTGTGGCCGATGTCGACGGGGCCCTGGCGAGCGTCCACGGTTCGGTCGTTGAGATCTTGTCCAGAGCAGAAGGCCTTGCCTTCACCGGTGACGACGAGCGTGCGCACACTCTGGTCGGCGTTGGCCAGGCCGATCGCCTGGATCAGCTCGAGCTTTCCGAGTTTGTTGAGAGCGTTGAACACCTGCGGACGGGTGAGAGTAATGAGCGCCGTCGCGCCGGTTGTCTCGTACTTGATGGTTTCGAATGTCATAGGTCACCTTCTGGATTGAAGCTCGATGCTACAGAACTTGTGGCAGTTCCGGTAGCCTCGTGGCGTCGAGCTCGAAGGCCCGCGTGAGCTCTTGGAGGCTGCCGTCACCGAGGAGGTCCAGCTGGTAGCCGAGGGAGACGAGCCGCCCGAGGAGGAGCACGTCGAGGAAGTCGTCGCCGCGAAGATTCCGGCCGAAGCTCCGGAGGCGCTGGCCCAGTTTACGCAGCTCCCGCTCGACGCCCGTGTGAAGGGAGCGGGCCATCAGCTCGGAGATCTCTTCTTCGAAGCGGTTCATGGAGTTCAGCCGCAAGCGCTGCTCCTGCGAGAGCCCTCGCTGCCACGCCGCGTGGCCGTCGCACTGGTAGTAGTCGATGCGCGTGAGGACGCCCGCTTCGTAGTCCTCGAGGATCTGGCGCTCCGGACCGAGCCGCTGGCTGGCCGAGACGGCTTGGCCAATCTTCTCGAACGCAAGGCCCTCGCCCAAGTAAACGTAGGCGTGCGAGTAGATGCCCGGCTGCGCGAAGCGACCCTCGTCGCGGACGACGCCGATGGTGTTGGCGGCCTTCTGCGACGGAGGGAGCCGGCGGCACAGCGGTGACTCGAGGACCACCTGCATTTCGACGTTCGAAGTGTAGCGGTAGCTCTGCGCGATGCCTTGCTGGACGAGCACGGTGTTAAGGCAGTTCGGACCGTTGACCAGTAAACTGGCCCAGCTTAAGCAGGGGAGAAGTCCGAGGATCCATAACCATCGCATAGGCCTAAGGTTAAGCCCCCGCGCCCTGCCGCTCAAGCGAGTCGGTAAATCCTACAGGTAGCCGCGCTTCTCTTGGTCTCGCTCGATCGCGTCGAATAGCGCCTGGAAGTTCCCGT
>JBKHVY010000298.1:0-2267 GCA_046569805.1 Bacteriovoracia bacterium
AGGGCACCCCCAAATTAGTACTCTCCTAAGATAGGCCCGAAAGTGATGAGTGGCAAGGGTGCCTAGGCTTATCGGCAGCTTGCGATGTCCGCCAGTCGCAGGAAGTCCGTGACAACAGGAGCGCCGCGGTCCCGAAGGCGCAGCGATACCTGGAGCTGGCCCTGCTTGGTCTCAGTGTCGAACTCGACGCGACCCTTCACGTTCAAGACGCGCTTGCCCTCGTATTCGAAGAACGGATCTTCGTGCTTCACGCCGTCCGCCTTGAAGCGGAAGCCTTCGACGACGATCTGGTCGGCCTCGGGGAACGCGAGTGTCGCCGTGGAGCCGTTAAGCTTCAAGGTGACCGACTGGCGCTCGTTTTCCGAGGTGAGTTCACAAGTGAGTGTGTCGGGTGTGGGAGCGGGTGTGGGCGTCGGCTCTTCGATGACGACTGGAGTTTCTGGAACCGGTGGAGTCTGCGGTTCTTCGATCACAACCGGTGACTCTGGCGTCTCGATCGGCGTCTGTTCCTCAGGCGCCTCGACCACGGGCTTCTCCGGCTCAAGATCTAGCTCAACCTCAGGAATCGAGATCTCCGGAGTCTTCACCAGAGGGATTCCGGCCTCTTTGGCATTCCCTGACTCTTTTGAGCAGGCAACGGTGACAAAAAGGGCGGTGATCAAGAGAAGGTGCTTCATAAGAGCCTCCGCCATTTGTTAGAGCAAACCTAATGCCAAGTACCTTAGGTCCATTACGCGTTTTATGCGTCCTAGACTCCTTATCGGTGCAAAACGGCCTCACACAAGCCCTTTTGTTGACAAATATTCCACCAGGCCTAATATAGGGATATGAGATCACAAAGCATCATCTCTCGTACCACCGTCGCAGCCTTCTAAGGCCGAAGCGCGTTTTTTTCGCCTTCAGCCAAATCCCCTTGATCACATTATTTACTTACTTAACAAGGATCACCCTATGACCTCTGACACATTACTCATGACCGTAAAAGACGCCGCTCGCATTAAGCATGCTCTGAGCATCCACCCGTGCGACGACGCCGAGAACCTCGAGCTCGAGATCGAGCGCGCGCGGCTCATCGCCGACAACGAAGTCCCCGCGGACCTTGTCACCATGAACTCGCGCCTGCGCTACCAGAACGTGACCGACAACAAAGAGGCCGTGGTGACGCTCGTGTTCCCGGAGAACGCCAATGCCTCCGAAGGAAAAATTTCGGTGCTCGCTCCGCTCGGCGCTGCCCTCATAGGCCTAAGTGTTGGCGAGAGCATCACCTGGAAATTCCCGGATGGTCGCATAAAAGAACTCAAAGTGCTCGAGCTCGAGTACCAGCCGGAGGCGAGCGGAGACTGGCATCTCTAGAGCTCTGAGGTCTTGAGCTTCTTCTCGAAGTCATCAAAGGCGCTGGGACTCCCCTCGCCGGCGCACCAGGATTTGATCGCCGAAAGCTTCACGGGATGCTTCCGCGCAACCAGCACCGCTTGGTCGAGGCACTCGCGCGCCTTGAAGTGGATGTAACTCGCGAGCCGGTCCTTCACGCAGTCGGTGGGCGAGAGGATCTTAATCACCTGGCCCTCGGACTCGACCTCGGCCGGAGTGATCCGGTTGTCTTCACCGATTTCAAGGTGGCTTCCCGGAAACTCCACATGGAGGTGCTTGCACTCCGGGTGCACGTAGTGGCGACCACCCTGGCGCTCGAAGCCGATCTCCTTCATCACCTGCGGTAACTGAGTCGCGAACATGGTGAGGAGAACAAAGTCGAGGTCACCGGATTTGTACGCGCCTTCGCTGTAGATCGACACGACCGCTCCACCCACGAGAACCGTATCGATGCCTTTCGCTTTCAGGTGAGTGGCCACGTAGAGCCAGAGGTCGTGTTCCGCGCATGTCTTAAAATTGATTTTCATGTGTTGCTCTTCAGGACAGGTTTCCCGCGCCGCCGCGGACGGCGGCGTTCGGCGAAGAGTTTTTCTCTTTCTTGCAACGGAATCGCCTCGTAGAAGACTTCGATCAGCTCTCGCAACTTCTTCACCGCTCCGAGCTTCGGGTTGAACTGGTAGATGCGCACGGTGCCGGTCTTCTTGCTCACCAGGATCCCGGCCGCTTCGAAGCGATCGAGCTGCTTCTGGACTTGGCTTAGGGTGATGCTGAAGTCGCGAGCGATGCCATTGGCATAGAGCTCTCCGTAGTGAAACAGATAGAGCATGATCTTCGCCGCTGTTTGGTTCCCGAGGATGACGTCCAGCATGGAACCATTATACACCTACTAAATAGGT
>JBKHVY010000299.1:0-2263 GCA_046569805.1 Bacteriovoracia bacterium
AGCTTCATCGTCGATGGCCGGGTGGAAGAGGTACAGCTGTGAGGTACTGGTACTTCGTAGCGGTTGTCCTCTTGGGCCTCTTTCTGATCGCGCCTGCGAGTGCCGCCGTCGTTACGGTCGAAGCCTCGGTGAAGGACGTGCCCGAAGAAGACGTGCGCCAGAAGCTCTTCCAGCTCGCCGTCGAGAAGCTGGTGCTCGAGAGCCTCGCGCCCATGAACCTCGATCGGCCGAGCTACGAGGCGGCGGTGAAGAAGAAATTCGAGCAGTGGCTGGCGGAGCTCGAGAAGCGCGGCGCCGCCCCCGAGCAGCTCGTCCTCGCGAAGGCCCGCGGCGTCTACGGCTTCGCGAACTGGGAAAAGCTCCTCCGGCGTTATACGATAAAGAACTTCACCGCGCATCCGGAGGTGTTGGCCCAGTGGTCGATGACTCTCGACGCGGAGGTCGACGAAAAGTTTCTGGCCCTTCATGTGCAACGGATGCAGCAGCAAGCCCGGGAATTTCGTCGCCTCTACTTGAGCTCCCAGATCCACCTTGAGAACTTCACTTGGGAGGACTTGAAGCTTACGCAAGCAGGAGACTTCATGACGCCGGTGGAAGCCGAGTGGCTAAAATGGTTCCAAGATAACCCACCGGAAGACGTTGATGAAGTGGTCTTGTGTGATGCTGATTGCCAGGTGAAACTCGAGCGCTGGCGGGCACACGACGAGAAAGCGATGGGAACGTTCTTCGAGCCGGACTTCGTCGGAGGGCTACTCCTCACGTCCACGATCCAGCTCCAGCGCGAGCTGATCTCCGGTGTCTCCGCAGAGACGCGCATGACATACACGGGAGGCGTGATCTTGCAGGACCTCAACACGAAGCGAGTGCTCCACTGGGCGGATCTGCCGCGGGAAGTGATTACTCTTCGAACGCAAGATCAGAAAAAACTCAACTCCGGCCTTGCGACTCAGACCTTTCGTTACCCGTTGAGTAAGTTCACGGAAACGAAAAACCAAGTGTCAAAGTCGGTTACCCTGACTAACGCCGTAGTTGTGAAGCTTCAGAATCCGCGCCACCTGGGCGATGTGATGCGTCTCATCGACTGGTTGCGAACCAAGGGTGCCCCGATGCAGGCGCAGGGAAAACTCGACTCTTTTAATTCGTCGACGGCCAAGATCTTGGTGCACTTCCGTGGAGAGGGAAACAAATTCAAGGCTTTGGTGTCCGGCGTAACCGAGTTAGAATCAGAATGGGGCCGCACCCTCACGATCGAGGACCAGGGGAGTGACATCGTCATTACCTTGAAACCAAAACCGTAATTGCACGGCGGCTTCCACTTAAAGAGAGCCGCCATGATAAAACTTTTGGGCCTTCTGATTCTCCTGACCGCTTGCGCAGGACCGATCACTCGTCGCACGCCGCTCGACCCCGGGCGCCTGACGGCGAAGCCGCAGAACCTCAAGGCAAAAGACTTCAATAACATCCGTAAGAAAGTTGCGCTCTTGGGCTTCTTCAACGAGTCACCCTTCGGCGGCGAGGACCTCGCGATCCAGGCGACGGAGGAGTTCCGCCGCGAGATCGCGCGCTCGCGCGACTACATCGTCGATCCCGTCGCCGCGCAGATCTTCGGGAACTCGAAGGAGATCTACTCGGGCGGCGGTGTGAAGCTCGCGCAGCTGAGTCGTAAGGCCAAGATGGCCGGCGTGAACCTCGTCGTCTTCGGCCGCATCGTCGACGCGCGGATCCGGCAGTCGGCCGACGAGATCGGCTTCGTCCGCAAGACGAAGGCCCTGGCCGAGACGAAGATCGAGATCAAGGTCTTCGACGTCATCTCGAACAAAGAGCTCCTCACCGACGTCTCCGAAGGCACGGTCCACGACGACAACTACCGCTTCCACCTCACCGAAGAGGAGGAGAACCTCGCGTACCGGCAAGACCTCCTGCGCTACTCGACGCGCGTCGCGGTCCGGAAGTTCCTCCCGCGCCTCATTAGCCTTGGCTCGAAGCTCGAGTGGATCGGCCGCGTGGCGAAGATCATCGGCCAGAAGATCTACATCAACGCAGGCCGCGAGAGCGGAATCCACATCGGCGACATCCTTACGGTGATCACCGAGGGGCAAGACGTCTTCGATCCGGAGACGGGCGCCCTGATCGGCGTCTCGAAGGGGGAGATCAAGGGCACGCTCGAGGTGCGCGACTACTTCGGTCCCGACGGCGCCATCACGCTGCTCCACTCCGGTGGCTCAGTGACCGAAGGCGACTTCGTCCAGCTGCACTAGGCGTA
>JBKHVY010000300.1:0-2257 GCA_046569805.1 Bacteriovoracia bacterium
GAAAAGCAGAAGATCGAGAAGACAAATAAGTTGCCTAAAGTCACTGTTCGGAAGGTTGCCTATAAGAAAAAGGGCATGAGTGACTTTAAGCTCTTCGAAGGTAAAGAAGCCGAGCCACAAGAAATCTCAGCTTTCTCCCTTGAGGGAGAGAATCCACTACCGTCAGGACCACTGCTCGTTGAAAAATCTTTTTTCATTGGAATCCTCTTTCCTGACGAAACGATTCACCTCGAGTTCTCACACAGCAATTATCCCGGCGAAATGAACTTTAATACCTTAGAGGGAGACCCTGAATTCAGTGTAGTTTCTAACTCATGCATCAGCGCCAGGGAATCCTGTTCGGTAGGGATCATTTTTCAAACGTCCACCGAAGGATTCCGTTTTGCATTTGCCACATCCTCAATTATTGAGAATGAGGTCAACACCTTTAATTTTCTTACGAGTTGGTCAGCAATTGTTCTAGAACCAATCGAAGAACCAGAAGATGAAAAAAAGGTCTGTGGCTCAATCTTAAGCGTCGACGACAAATCCGTCGCTGAGCGCGTGAGCGTAGTAGGTGCGCCTTTCGATCTCGATTACTCGAGCGCTCATTCCGAAGAATATGACTCAAACTACGAAAACCCCTTCCTCCTCAACACCTTTAACCCGGAAAGCTGGTCCCTCTCAATTCTTCATAGCTACAACGCGCTTGAGAAGAATCTCTTCCCGGGCTCTGGAGGCCGTGTCCCACGGGAGGCCTCAACGGATGCGTCTGGAAATCTCCTGGTCGTTAATGGCGACGAGGTCTATACGTTCGATGCGGGCGGCAAGCACCTCTCTACTCGCTCCGCACTCACAGGCCGTCTGATCTATACGTTTAGCTACACGGCCGATAATAAGATCCAGAAGATCACGGATGCCTTCGGCAAAGAGACCGTATTTACTCGCAACGCGGAAGGTGGTCTTCAGTCGATCATCGCTCCCTTCGGACAGATCACCACAATTGAGCTCGATGACTTAGGTCGTATAATTTCGATCACTGACCCCCAGGGGCAGACTCACTCGATTTCTTACCAAGCTGACGCGGATCTGATAGCTAGCTTCACAAAGCCCAGCGGCATGCGCTCGGAGTTTAGCTTTGAAAATGGCTACCTCGTCTCGGACGTCGCTAACGGCGGCAATTCCTGGACACTTGTCCCTGGAGCAGAAGGGACAGCGCATAAAACAGAGCTCATTTCAAAGCTCAACAGAAAGACTGTGTTCGTTAAAGACAATGACTACGAGACAGGTCTCTACACTCGTACCGAAACTAGCCCCGCGGGCTTTGTGACGAGCTACACGGAAGCAAGCGACAGAAGCTTCACGCGCAGTAATCAGTTCGAATCCATCCGCCAAAGCACAGTCCCGGACGAGCGCTTTGGTGCCTCTCGCCAGAGACCTTCAGTTCTCGAAGAGACCGTCGACGGGGTCACGCGCCTCACGCAGTATCTTCAGTCGGTGGTGCTTTCAAATCCGAGCGATCCGTTTTCTTACACGCAGATGACTTCGACCACGAAGGTCAACGACGCGGTCTCCGTTACAGTCTTTGACAAACCCACGATGACGTCTACCACCACAAACCCCTCAGGAGTGGTGACCGAGATGAAAATGGACGAGTTCGAGCGTCCGATTAGTCTCAAGCTAGGAAACGATACCGCTCTTAGCATGTCCTACGATTCCGCGGGACGAATTCAGCAGATGAATCAAGGCGGCTCAAATTCCGTAAGCTACACCTACAACGCCGAAGGCTACCTTGCCTCTGAGACCAATGCCCTTAATCAGGTTACGCGCTACAACTACGACGCCGCGGGGCGCGTGATTCAGACGATTCTCGCTGATGGACGCATCCTGGGGTTTGAGTACAACCCCGACGGCAGAATCATCGGGGTGATCCCTGCTGGGCGTCCGGTCCATAACTTCAGCTTTAACCTCATGGGACTCATGCAGACCTACGAGCCGCCGCTTCTTCCTGGTGTGGCGTCAACGCAAACTTCATACACCTACAACGAAGATAAGCAGCTTACCTCGATCCTGCGCCCCGACGGCAAAAGCATTAACTTCTCATATAACGCAATCTCGGGGCTTCTTGAGGCGCGGGATAACCAAAGCTATTCGTACTTCCCGAACACCGAACTCGTGCAATCCATCACCTCAGAAGATGGAGTCGTGAGCAGCTTTACGTACTTCGGCACAGAGACCATGAAAAGTGAAAAGCAGAGCTTCGAGAACGTGAGTTCCG
>JBKHVY010000301.1:0-2255 GCA_046569805.1 Bacteriovoracia bacterium
TCATGCCCATGGAAAGCTCGAGCTGCGGAACCTTCAACTGGGCCATGAGCTGATCTCGCAGATTCACGAGTTGCTTAAAACAGCGGTGCGCTTCGCCCTCGACATCCTCGGTCCGGATGGTTCCCATGGTCATGAGACCCTGCAAAACCACGGGACCAGTCGTGGCCGCGAGAAACTCCGCCGCGCGCAGGAGTTCGTCCGGGGTCTCAAACCCGCTCTTCTCGGCTTCGCCACTGGTGTTCACCTGCAGGAAGATTCCTAAGTGCTGGGTGCGGCCACTCAGGGCTTCCACGAGCTTCTGAGTCAGCTCAAGGCTTGCCACAGAGTGAATGGCAACCAAGCGTTCGAGAGATTTGAGCTTGTTGATCTTATTCGATTGCAAAGGGCCAATAAGGTGCCAGCGCAGATCGGTGAGGTCGCGCAGGGCCTCAGCTTTTTCTAGGAGCTCCTGCACGCGGTTCTCCCCGAAGTGCCGCTGGCCCGCCTGGTAGAGGGAGCGGATGTCGTCCGTGGTTTGCGTCTTACTTACCACGAGGAGCTGAGCGCGGGAGCCGCGCAGCTCTTCCTGGAGCTCGTGTAGGTTGCGCGCGAGGGCCTCAGGTCGATTCATCGGTCTTCGGCTTCTTTTTTTTGAAGGAGACCTTCGCACTCACCTCGAGGTCGTAGTCCTCGAGCACGCGATCGATCTCTTTTGAGAGATCGATCTTATCCAACCAGTTCTTGAGTTCACCCTTGGCCTGGGTCATGAATTCGCTCTTCGCCTGCTTGGCGTTCTCCATGATGCCTTTGACAGCTTCCTCACCCATGCTCGCAGCCGAGACGCCGGTAGAGACGACGGTCTTGAGGATGTCACCGAGCTTGTTCTTTCCGTCGCTAGAGGACATGGTGCACTCCTTAGATCGTTGCCGCGCGCTTGGCGAAGGCTTTCATGTTCATCGGGAGGTTGGTGGAGACCATAGTCTTTTCAACCATCCCGAGCCCCGGAAAGAAGCCCTTGAGTTCGACTTCTAAGTGATAGGTCACTTCCGTGCGGCCGCCGCCCAGATCCTTGAGCTTCCAGCCGCCGTTATTGACCTTCATGAGGTCTCCAGACACGAGCGACCACTGCACGGACTCGTTCTTCTTGCCCGAGAGCTTCAGCGTGTAGGTGACCTCTTTGATGAGATTCAAATTAAACTTCACCGTCGCGTCTTCGCCGTTCTGGCTCACCACTTCCACCGACTTCATGCCGTCGACGAAGCTCGGGTAGCTCTTGTAGTCCGTCACCGCCTGGTAGAATTTCTCGCAGGGGACGTCGAAGATTTCGGTGCGTTCAGCTTTGGCCATGGGGTCCTTCCTTAGTAACGGGGTTTCTTATCGAAGTGGTGTTCCGCGCGGATGTGTCGAACGGTGCCGGTCTCCGAGCGCATGACCAGCGAGTGCGTGAGCGCGCCCCAGGGCTTGAAGACGACGCCGTCGAGGAAGTTGCCGTTCGTGACACCGGTGGCGCAGAACATGAGGTTCCCGCGGGCGAGGTCGTCGATCTTGAACACGCGCGTGATATCGTCGATGCCCATTTTTTTAGCGCGCTCGATCTCTTCGGGATTGCGCGGCTTGAGGATCCCCTGGAAGTCGCCTCCCAGGCACTGGAGCGCTGCTGCCGAGATGACTCCCTCGGGAGCGCCACCGATGCCAAAGAGCACGTCGACGCCAGAGTCCGGAGTTGCTGTGGCGATGGCCGCGGAGACGTCGCCGTCACCGATGAGCTGAATGCGCGCACCCGCGGCGCGGATCTCGTCGATCAATTCTTTGTGCCGAGGACGATCGAGTACGACGGCCGTCAGATCTTGGATGCGACATTTCTTCGCCACCGCGATGCGCTTGAGGTTTTCCGTGGGTGAGACGCGAATGTCAATGACACCTTTACACTCAGGGCCCACCGCAATTTTTTGCATGTAGGTGTCCGGAGCGTGGAGCATCGAACCGGCTTCGGCGATGGCCATAACAGATATGGAATTATAGCCACCCACGGCACAGATGGTCGTGCCTTCAAGAGGATCGAGGGCGATTTCAAGTTGAGGGCCGTTACCGGTGCCGACCTTTTCTCCGATGTAGAGCATCGGCGCCTCGTCGCGCTCACCCTCGCCAATGACAACAGTGGCCGCACAGTCAACAGAGTCTAGCATCGAGCGCATGGCATCGACGGCAGCTTGGTCGGCGGCTTTTTCATCACCACGTCCCATGAGGCGCGCCGAGGCGATGGCGGCCATCTCGGT
>JBKHVY010000302.1:0-2223 GCA_046569805.1 Bacteriovoracia bacterium
AGCCCGTAGTCCTTGATGTAGTCGTGGAAGGAGAGGAAGTTCTCGAACATCTCGCGCGCGATCGACTTCGGTCGTATGTTATCCTGGCCCACCCAGGGGTGAGCGGCGGCAAAGGTGTTGAAGGTGTTGTAGATGAACTCGCGGTGAGGCTTCGGGTATTCGACGAGCTCCAGCTGCTCGATCCGTTCTTCGTACTCCACGCCTTGCGCCCGCAGTTCCTCGAGGCGAATCTTCTTCGCCTTGTCGGTCTGCTTTCGCAAGATAAGATCCGGGTTCTCGAGGATCGACTCCACCAGTGTCAAAAGCTGCAGGGAGTATTCCCCGGACTCCCGATCGAGGAGCTTAATCGTGTCGATGAGGTAGAGGGAGAGTGTTTGATGGAGCGAGAAGTCTTGCTGAAGATCCACGTTCACCTGCAAGTTTTTGAGATCCACGATCCCGCGCTCCCACAGAGATCGAAAGAGCTGGAAGGCAAGGTGTGCGTGGTGCTTCTTCTGGGCGGGCGTATCGAAGGAGCTTTGAATTAATTCTCGAAGGGCCCGGCAGTTCTTTGTCCCTTCGCGCGAGAGGACGTTGAGGATCATGGCGTGGCTCACCTGGAAGCGCGAGACCAGGGCCTCTGGGCTTGAGGTGATAAGTCGTTCCATGGTGGTCTTGTCCCAGGGCAAATACCCGTGCTCCGGAGGCTTTCGCTTCACGAGCTTCTTCGCTTTCTTCGGGTCTTTCGCAGCCTTCTCTTCGAGGCCTAGGTTCTCGATCACGTGCTCGGGCGCCTGCACCACAACGGTCCCAAGATTGTCATAGCCTTTGCGACCTGCGCGCCCGCTGATCTGCTGGAAGTCGCGCACGGAGAGGATGGTGGTCTTCTGGCCATCGAACTTACAAAGTTTTGAGAAGAGAACAGTGCGAATCGGAACGTTCACGCCCACGCCCAAGGTGTCGGTGCCGCAGATAACTTTTAGGAGCCCTTTCTGCGCCAGCTTCTCCACCAGCACTCGGTAGCGGGGCAGAAGCCCTGCGTGGTGAAGGCCTATGCCGTGCTTGAGGTAGCGCTGAAGATCTTTTCCGTAAGGCGTTTTGAAATCGACGCCGTTCAGTTCCTCGAGGATCAGCGCCTTCTCGGCTTTCGTGCACACGTCCACGCTCATGAGGTTCTGCGCCTCATCGGCGCACTCACGCTGCGAGAAGCTCACGAGGTACACGGGCGCAAGTCCCGTGGCGACGAGTTCCTGGAGCTTAAAGTGCATCGGGCGCTCGGAGTACTGAAAGTCCAAGGGCACCGGGCGCTGAGTGGAGCGCACGACGATGGTCTCAAGCGTAGTGAGTTCTGTGAGTTTTTCTTCGAAGAGCTTCGTGTCTCCGAGAGTGGCGGACATGAGAAGGAAGCGCGATTTCTTAAGGGTCAAAAGGGGGATCTGCCAAGCGACGCCGCGATCGCGGTCGGAGAAGTAGTGGAACTCGTCGACGATGATGTCATCGAAGCCGGCGTCAGCGCCGAGGCGCAGAGCAAAGTTCGAGAGGATCTCGGCCGTGCAGCAGATGATCGGGGCGTGGGGGTTCACGGTCGCGTCCCCGGTGATCATGCCGACTTGATCCGGGCCAAAGTCCTTGCACAGACTCAAGAACTTTTCGTTGGCGAGGGCCTTGATGGGACAGGTGTAGACCGAGCGGCGGCCTTTAAGGAGAGCATGGAAGTGCAGCGCCTGAGCGACCAGCGACTTCCCGGAACCGGTAGGTGTATTAAGGATGACGTTCTTCCCGGAAAAGAGCTCGAGGATCGCTTCTTCTTGGGCGGGGTAGAGGCTCAGGTTCTGGCGCTGGACGTGCGTGAGGAAGAGATCCAGAGGGTCTGCGGCGTTTTTTTGTTGGACGAGCTCGAAGAGGGGCCAGGTCATAGTTTAAGCAGCCACATCGGGGTAGATTAGGTTGTTATTATGCCTGGAAAATCTCACACACACGATTTATAATTTATTTAGTTTGGATGGTTCCGGTGCCAATGGGGTGTGCATGTTGACCCTAGATGAATTTGAGAGAGCGATTACTCGTCTCGACGAGGCGCTGGCCCAGCCCAAGGACGACTTCTTGCGTGACTCCGTTATCCAGCGCTTCAAGTTTACGGTCGAGCTGGCGTGGAAGTCAGCGAAGAAAGTCATGGATTCTCAGTCGATCGCACCGAAGGTCATTATCCGAGAGATGGCGACTCAAGGCCTCGTGTCGGACCCA
>JBKHVY010000303.1:0-2221 GCA_046569805.1 Bacteriovoracia bacterium
CTGCCATGGCGCAGGATCTCTTCAAGTATTTACCGAGCGAAGAAATTCAGGTCTTAGAGACAGAAGCTCCCAAGAATTACGTCGAAAAGGATCTCGAAAAGTTCGAAGACATCGAGTCCTGGATCAATAAAGACCTCTATCTCGCCTCCGGCTACCAGCAGCCCTTCTACATGCAAAAAGACATCCAGGGTGATGTCTCGTTAGTGCTTTTCGCGCGGACCAACATGCTGCGGATCAAGCTCATGCTCAAGAAAGATGAGGAGGGGATCCGCGAACTCGTGCGCCTGCAGCGCGACGGCTTCGAGCGCTATAAGGATGTGTATCAGCAGTGGACCTTCAACCAGCTCGACCCGGCCCCTCTTGATCTGCGCCTGACGGAAGAGCGCATCGAGGCGCTTCCCGTCAGTGAGGAATCAAAAAACATCCTTCGTGAAAAGGCGCTAGGTGAGAGCATGGGGTTCGAACTGAAGTCGAAACCTTTCCATGCGAAGAAAGTCGTCCACATGCTCCAGCAGGTCATCCACGAAGAGCGTATGAACGGCATTACTCCTTCGCGCGGCGAGGAACACCTCTTCTCACAAGAGATCTACCGCTATTACAAAAATGAGTTTCCTGTTTTACGCACGGGCATGACGAAGATCTTCATGGCCCTCGGAAATGGCCTCACCTTTCGCTTCATGGTCACCGGTCAAGAGGAAGCGCTCTCGAAGCTCATCGAAGCCAGACCCTTCGAGAGTGTGACGCTCGAAGAAGCTTTCCGCCTGTCGTACCGCTTGAACCGCGGTGACCTGTACTTGACCTACCTCACGCTCGAAAACCTCTTCGCGTACCACTGGACCAACCCTGAGCGCGACCGCGTGAGCGTGCTCCAGCGCCTGAAGCCCTTCACGCACTACTTCAACAAGGGCGATAAGTTCGGCCACTGGTACCACTTCTGGGGCATGGTGCTCTACGGACATCTCCGTGGCTCAGTCCGCGCGGCCACCGTCGGGGGCATTGAAGAAATCCTTAGCCGTTTGGCCGGTGGGGAAGCCGAGCAGGAGAATCAGGAAGGAAAAGTGAACGTCTACGGCGGCATCGTCGGTGGGCTGTTAAGTAAGCGCTTTAACGCGAAATTTAAGCCTAACCCTGAGTACCTCTCAGAGGCGTATTACCTCGAGCCCATGGACCTGGATCGGGCGATTCAGGAGCGCTTCGGTCTTTAGACAAACTTCTCCACCACCAACCGCTCCTGCGCCAGCGTGATTCCGCACTTCCGAAGGTGCTCGAGGGCCACATCGAAGAAGCGATCGGCGAGGACGTACTGGTTACCGTAATCCGTGCAGGCGTAGATCGCCTTAAGCGTGATCCAGGAGCTCGTGGTTTCGGTCACGAACACCAGCGGCTCGGGCTCGAGGACCATACCGGGCGTGGCGCGGATGGATTCCATCAGGGCACGCTTAGCGGCAGGTATATCGGCGGTGAGTGGGATACGGAAGAGCTGGCCGCGCAGAAATGGCTGGGCCTTGGCCGAGAAGTTCACGATCTGCCACTGGGCGATGCTGCGGTTGGGGATGGTGATCATCTCGTCGGTGATCGCCTGAAGGAGAGTCGCGCGCCAGGAGAGTTCCACCACACGACCAGCGATCTTGTCGCTGCCGTTATGGAGTTCGATCCAGTCGTCCATGGCGAAGGGCTTATCGATCTGAAGTGAGATCGCGGCGAAGAGGTTCCCGAGCGTGTCCTGGAGGGCAAGGCCCAGGACGATGGTGAGCACGGCGGAGGTGGCGATGAGTGAGGTCACACGCACGTCGAAGAGGTAGGCGAGCATCCAGCCGAGGATAATGAGGTAGAGAATGAAGGAGGCGATGTTCACCAGGAGCACCGGGACGCCCGCTTTCTTACTCTGGAAGAAGAAGTACTCGTTGGCGACGATCTGCGTGATCTTGATGAAGATCTTCGCCGCCAGGATGATGGTGAGGAGCCCCACATAGCCGGCGGTGATCTCGATTGCCTCTGTTTGCGGGAGCAGTGTCCGCAGGGCGTGGTAGCTGGCGTAGCCCAAAATGCCAAGGACTAGGTTTACCTGCAGGTCCCGGAAGAGCTGAGCGAAGATCTTGTGCCGGCTCTTCGAGAGGTCCTTCAGCCACACGAGGTAGAATCCCCAGGCGGCGAGGGAGAGGACCAGGAGGAGCACCACGAACTGGAACTCGATCACGGCACCGATGCGACTTTGGATGAG
>JBKHVY010000304.1:0-2197 GCA_046569805.1 Bacteriovoracia bacterium
TGGACTTCGTCGACGTCTCGAACCTCACGGCCATCGAGGCAGCGATCCGCCCCGATACGAAGCTCGTTTACGTTGAGACGCTAAGTAATCCACTTTTGACGGTGGCCGATCTGGACGGTATTGCGGCCATCTGTCGTAAACACAAATTGAAACTCGTCGTCGACAACACTTTTGCTCCCATGCTGGTGCAGCCGCTTCTTCACGGCGCGGACATCGTCGTGCACTCCTGCACGAAGTACATCTCCGGCTCGAGCGACTTCATCGCTGGAGCCGTGGCCGGCTCGAAGGACTTCATCGCTTCTCTCATCGACATCAATCACGGATCTGTCATGCTGACGGGCCCCGTGATGGATCCGCGCGTGGCCCACGAGCTGTACCTGCGCCTCGACCACTTGGGCGTGCGCATGGCCGCCCACTCGAAGATGGCGCTCTTCTTGGCTCAAAAGATGAAGGCCCGAGGGATGCCGGTGATCTACCCAGGCCTCGAGGGCCATCCGCAGCACGCGCTGATGAAACGGCTGGGTGCTGAGCGCTTGGGCTACGGCGGCATTCTCACGCTCGAGTGCGCCGACGCCGACCAAGCGCGAGTGCTGGCCACGAAGCTCCAGAACGACAAGTTCGGTCTCTACGCCGTCTCGCTCGGGTTCTCGCGCACGCTCATGAGCGTCTCGGCCAAAAGTACCTCCAGCGAGATCCCGCTGGAGGAGCGCAAGAAGATGGGTCTCTCCGAAGGACTTCTTCGCTTCAGCATCGGCTACTCCGGCGACGCCGAGGAGATGTGGAAGCGCTTCCAGCGGTGCTACGGGGTCTGAAGTTTCAAGAATGGATAGGGAAAAGAAATGGTGCCCAGCAAGGGACTCGAACCCCCACGATGATTAGTCGGCGGATTTTGAATCCGCTGCGTCTACCATTCCGCCAGCTGGGCACTTAATGAAAAGCGTGCCGAGATATTAAAGAGCGCAGTGAGTTAAGTCAATGGCCGGGATTAGCGCAGGCGGATTAATTCCAGGGTCTCGCGGATGCCAAAGCGTTGAAAATCTTCACCCAGTTGTTCGCGTAACAGACGGTTATCGATCAAACAAGAAAACTTCAGGTAGTCCAGGAGGTACTCCGGCACTTCGACGCTGAAGACCTTCAGGATGTCGTTGAGGCCCTTCGCGAGGACGATGGGAAAGGGTAGGCCCTTCGAGCCCACGAGGTCCAGCGCCTCGCGCAGAGAGATGTATTCACTGCCGGCTACGTTGTAGGTTCCGGTTGGAAGTTTCGTGATCGACTGGCACAGGACCTGGGCCATGTCGAACTCGTGGATGAACTGGAAGAACGGGTTGTAGTCGATGGGCCTCAGCGCCAGCGAGCTCGTCAGGTAGCGGCTCATGGTATTCTGGATCTGCGTACCGATGATGTTGCAGGGCCTCAGCACGATGGTCGAGAGTTCGCTCTGGTGCTTCCACATGAACTGGCCGCACATCTGATCCATCTCGACGACGTCGCGCAGTTCCGGGTGCTTGATGCTGGCCTTGAGTGGCGCCTCTTCCGTGAGGAAGATCGAGTTATCGGGGAGGGCGCCGTAGACGTGGAAGGTGGAGAGGACCACGATCTTGCTGACGCCCGAGCGCAGACACAGGTCGAGGATGCGGTTCGTGCCCATGACCGAGAGCTCGAGGCGCTTCGCCAGCACATCGGCGTCATTCGAGCTGTGCGAGATGCGGCCCAGGTGCAGAACGGCATCGAACTTGTGAGCGCGGAAGAGGTTCTCGAAGTTTCCGCGGGTGTACTTCATGCTGAGCGTGCGAAGGCCCCTCAGTGGCGCGACGTCGTCGAGAGTGCGTGAGTCGACCCCGAGGATCTCCCAGTCTGGGTGCTCGGAGAGCAAGAGCCGCGCGGTGATGCGCGCAAGTCCCCCGGCCATACCGATGATGAGAATTTTTTTGCTAGGTGCGCTCATGGCGCTCCTGTTTCAGAATGAACTTCGACAGGGGTTTGCGGATCTCGTCGAAGAAGGGTCTGCGATGCTTGAGGCCCACGGCGAGGAGCTTCTTCACCTGGCCCTCAACGCGCAGAACGTGCTCGCGGATGTCTTTGTCCGGAGCTTCCGCCTGAAGGTCTTGGTCGACAGGAATGGGCTTACCGATATGAATGTCGATGGGAGACGGGAGTGGTAGAAGATTCGCGGAAAGCGGGAGCGCCGGGAGGCTCA